>NZ_JBMYAU010000066.1:0-25261 GCF_053994455.1 Nautilia sp.
AACCTGACCGATACCGTCAACCCTGCATGATACGTGACCTTCAACGTCACACATTCTTATGTTTTTAACAACCGTTCCTCTTTTGATCGTTTTACCTGCACCTTTTACTTCAAGGTCTTTTATCACACTAACGCTATCGCCAGCTTTAAGAATATTTCCGTTTGAATCTTTTACAAATTCTTCCGTTTTGTTTGCAATTGCCATTTCTTCATCAGTAAGATACATCATATCAGTCATATCGCTTCTACCAAGGGCCTGCCATATTTTATAGCTTAAAATTTTAACGGCCGGAACTTCGCTCCACATTGCATTGTTTAAACAGTTGAAATGGTTTTCGTCATAGTTTTGAGATTCTATCTGATTCAAACAATTTTCGCAAAGCAGGGCGTATCCGTCATTGTCATCACTTTTAAATACTTCATAAACTGAAAGGTTATCTTTACTCTCACAAAGTTCACATTTGTTATTTGCTCTATCAAATATTTCTTTTTCGTTCATTTATTGCCTTTTTTTGGTGAAAGTATAGCAAAAAAGCCAAAAATTAAATAAAATATCACTAATATAAAATATAATGAAAAGATAATGGTTTGTTAAAGGGATAATAATGATTGAAATGAAAAACGCAAATTTTAAAGTTGAAAAATCAAAATGGGTAGCTTTTAAAAAAATTTCAAAACTTAAGCATTCGGATTCAAGTAAAGAGTTAAGAAAACTTATTGACAAATACCTTGAAGAGAACAAGGACTTGCTAAATAAACTTTTCTAAAATAAATTTAAGTTATTGAAGTTGTTATGGTTAGTTAAAGTTTTTAAAATGAATTTGTTTGAAGTGAATTTTTAATCTATGTTTAACTAAATATACAAAAATGTTTAAATACCTGAAAGTGAAGAAGCTTTTCTATCATATACCTTATGTCTAACTGAATATATAATAAAATAAATAGATACTCAAAGCGGTATCTATTTATTTTATATTTAGTTAACATAATGTATATTCTCTAAATTTTATATTCAAATACGGCTTTTAGTCTTAATGCGTCTTTAAATGCGCTGTTGTCATCCGTATTGTTAAAATAAATATAACTTTCATTCTCTTTTATCTTGTTTTTGAGTTTAAGCAAAAATTCATCGCTATAGTTTCCTTTATATTTTCCTTGTGTGCCGTGCAGTCTTACATAAATAAAATCTGCTGTCTGTGTAAAATCGATTTCCTGATTGTAATCGTGCCAAACTACTGCAATGTTTTTATCTTTAAGGTGCGTGTATGTTTCAAGTCTATACCATGAGCTGTTTCTAAACTCTATCGCATATTTTAAATCATCATCAAGTGCACGTGTAAAATTTATAAGAAGTCCTATGTCATATTTCAAAGATGGGGGAAGCTGAAATAAAACCGCACCAAGATAAATATCCAGATTTTTTATTACAGACAAAAAATTTTTCAATTCATCCGAATCTTTTAATCTGGACTTATGAGTAATGTTTCTGTTTGCTTTGATTGAAATTTTAAAGTTTTCAAAATGCTTAAGTTTGTATTTCCATGATTTAATTGTAGTTACTTTAGGAAACCTGTAAAATGTGGAGTTTAGTTCCAAAGAGTTAAAATGCTTTGCATAATATTCAAAAAACTGATACGTTTTAAGTGTAGAAGGGTAAAAGTCCCCTACCCAGTTTTTGTAAAAATACCCGCTAGTTCCTATATAAACCATCAGTTAACTAAAATATAAACAAGTTTCGGCATAAAAACAACTATTAAAAGTGTTAATATCTGTATTAAAATAAACGGAATAATACCAAGATACAGATCTTTTGTATGTATCTTATCACCGGCGGCACCTTTTAAATAAAACAGACTAAAACCAAAAGGCGGTGTTAAAAATGAAGTTTGAAGGTTTATGGCTATTAACAGCGCAAACCATAAAGGATCTATTCCAAATTCCTGAACAATCGGAAGCAAAATAGGAATTACGATAAACGTAATTTCAATAAAATCAATAAAGAATCCCAATATAAAAATCAAAACCATTGTAATAGCAATAAACGCATACTGATTTGAAATAGAATCAGTAAAAAAAGTAGTAACAATATCCCCTGCCCCTGATTCGTTAAATACAAGTGAAAATGCCGTAGCACCGATTAAAATCATAAATATCATAGCAGTTATTTTTACCGTTTCAACGGTAGCATATCTTAAAAGCTCTATATTAAACGTTCTGTAAAAAAACGTAAGTATAATTGAACCGAGCGCACCTATTGCGGCTGATTCGGTAGGTGTAGCAAATCCTGCAAAAATACTTCCAAGAACAATAGCAATAAGTATAAAAGGAGCAACAAGCGATTTTAAGGCTTGAAAAAGTATTTTAGAATATGGTTTGTCGGTTTTAATAGCCGGCGCGACTTCAGGCTTTAAAAAAGCCACTATTAAAATATAAACAATATAAAGCCCTACTATAATCAATCCCGGAATTATAGCGGCTTTAAACAGATCCCCCACACTGATATTCATTACCGCACCCAAAATAATTAAAACGATGCTCGGAGGAATAAGCTGCCCGAGCGTTCCGCTTGCAGCAATTACACCACCGGCTAGTCTCGGGGAATAGCCATGTTTAAGCATAATCGGCAGTGAAATTATCGTCATCATAACGACACTTGCCCCCACTATTCCGGTAGACGCCGCCAAAATGGCACCGACTATCACTATAGCAATTGCTAAACCGCCTCTTACAGGTCCGAAAAGCTCTCCTATAGATTCAAGCATATTTTCTGCGATTTTACTTTTTTCAAGTATAAATCCCATAAATATGAACAGCGGAACGGCCATCAGCGTAAAGTTTTGCATAATTCCATAAACCCTGTAAGGTAGAAGTCCAAATACATCAAGCCCTAGATTCGGATCTATTAAAGCAGCAAAAATAGCACTTGCACCAAAAGCAAATGCAACCGGAATTCCAACCATTAATAATATAAACGCAACAATAAATAAAATTATCCCAGTCATTTATTACCTTTTGAGTGTTTTAATTTATAATATGCTTTTTTAAGTTCTGATATAGACTGCAAAAGAACAACAAAAAACCCGAACATCATCGCACTTTTTATAATCCATCTGCAACAAAGTCCTCCCGGATCGCCTGATTGTTCGTTCATAGAATAACTCATTTGAATAAAAGGTATCGCTTCGGCAACAATTAAAGTGGCAAGCGGAATAACGAAAAAAAGAATAGTAATTATCTGAATAACGGCTTTTGTTTTTACTGAAAACCTGTCATAAAAAACATCAACCCTTACATGTTTGTCGTGACTTAAAGTATAAGCTATTGTAAATAAAAACGTTAAATCAAAAAGATGCCATTCAAGTTCCTGCAATGCAATACTTCCCCCGTGAAAAAGCTTTCTGACGATTACGTCGTAACTGACTATCAGAGTTAAAACAATAAGTGAAACAACCGCCAAAATCATAAAAAACTTGGTTATTTTCTCAACAATCAAATCGGTTTTGGGTATAAAAGAGAGCAGCAATACAATTACTGACGTCGCAATTATCGTATAATCTATATGCTCGCTAAGTGGCATTGTCAGATTAAAAAAGGCATTCATAAAATTATCCATTTTTTCTCCTTACAGGTATTCCGGTGCATCATTGCTAAACAGAATCAAATCGCCCGCTTTTGTATTTTCCGCCAGAACTTTTTCCAGGTCTTTTTTGTTATTTAATACAATTTTATCCGTATTAATTATATTTTGGCACAATATTTTTTTATTTAAATTACCTGTTAGAATAACCAAATCAAATACTTCGTCAATTTTTTTTGCAAGTTTTATATTTTGTTCGTCCGTTGCTTCAACAATTCCTGGCGTTACCAGTATTTTCCTGCCCTGATACTCTTTTATCAGGTCATAAGAGGCAATCATTCCTTCAAGATTGCCGTTAAAACTATCATCAATTATTATTTTGCCTCCTACTTCAATTTTTTGAAGTCTGTGAGGGATTGATTCCAATTTTAGCACTTTTTGCTGCAAATCTTCAATACTAAGTCCAAATTCCAACGCCTGAAAAACCGCAAGTGTTACATTTACGGCATTAAAACCGCCCAAAAGTTTACATTCAAATGGATATGTTTTATTCTCTATTTCAATTTCCCATTTTATCCCCTCAAGTGAAGCTTTAACGTTTTTAATTCTGTCTTTAATAACTTCTACTTTTTCATTATAAGGGACTTCGTAGGAAAAACCTTTTTTAAGTTTAGGCGTTTTAAATATTTCAAGTTTTGTGTTTTTGATGTTTTCGAGTGTTTTAAAATATTCGATATGCTGAGGACCGATTTCTCCGAGAATCGAATATTCATTTTCTAAAAATTCCACAATTTCTAGAATATCACCCTTCTCTCTCGCGCCGGCTTCTGCAATGTAAATTTCAATATTTTCCGGTAAATCTACATTTATATCTTTAACTATACCTTTTAATGTATTGACGCTTCTAGGGGTTTTGTAAACTTTAAAATTATCTTTCAACAACTGATATAAAAAGTTTTTTATGGATGTTTTTCCATAACTGGCGGTAATAGCTACAATTTTGGGACTGATCTTTTTAAGTCTGTTTTTGGCGAGGTTTTTGTATTTAACAAATAAAATATATTCCGTTATTTCAGATGCCAAAACGGCTGCAATTATTACTAATAAAACTCCTATTCCCGGATTATAATGATATTTATTTAACAATAGAAGATTAAGCGTTTCAAAAAGCCCCACATAAACAAAAAACCTTTTTACCCTGTCAGTTACAACCAGACCCTTTATTCTTTTCACCCATAAAAACAGAGAAGGAGTAAGCCCGAAAAACAGATAAATCCAAAAAAATCTATATGCCGCAATATATGTTACAACTGGAACTACAAAATACAGAATATGCCAAAGGGGCTTGTGCAAATGAAAAAGTATCCTATTAATTCTGTAATTATACCACTGCAATACGGTTATAATATAAAACCCTAAAACATATGCGGTAATAAAATTGACAATAAAATCAAACATATTAATACCTTATTTCAAAATCATCAAATTTCATATCTTCTATTTGTTTAAAATCTATATTTTTTACATCGCTGTATGGCGAACCTTTTTTTAAAATTTCTAAAAATTCTTTAAGTTTTTCTTCATTTTCTATTTCGGCAACTGCTTCAACTCTTGTATCAGGCAAATTTCTTACATAACCCTTAAAACCTGCCTTTTTCGCATTCTCACTTACAAATTTTCTATACCAAACCCCTTGAACTTTCCCACTTATTATAAATCTGTAAGTCATTTTATTTCCCCTTGGCCATCTGAATTTTGTTGATATATTCGAAATTTACAGGTATGAGTTTTTCATTTTCAACACTTCCGGCAAGTTTTTGAAGAATCTGATCAAAATCGTCAAAAAGATAATTCGCAAGGCTGCCCGGGACGGGATTTATTTCGTTCAAATACACTACCCCGTCTTTTACAAAAAAATCGCATCTTATAAGCGCGTTTTTAAACATATTTCCGTATATTTTTTTAAACGAATTTTGAAGTTTTGTTTTCAAATCCTCTTCAATTTCAGGAAATTTTGTCTCTTTCCTGCTGAAATCCATATATTTTTTTTCAAAATCCAAAAACTCTTTTTTCTCAACTTTTTCTATTTTACTGAATACAAACCCTTCTTTTGAGCAAAATCCGGCAAGGTTGTATTCTTCTATCCCTTCAATAAAGGGTTCTACAATTATCAAATCGTCAAATTCCCTCGCCACATCAAAAGCGTAATCAAATTCATCCCTGTTTCTTGCAACACTCACACCTATACTGCTGCCGAGCCTTGCCGGCTTTACAATAACCGGAAAATCAAATTTTGTTTTTGCTTCGGTTATGATTTCATATTCTACTATATCTATGCCTGTTTCTTTGGCATACATTTTAGTCAGAACTTTATTGTAACTTATAACACTTGCTTCCATATTGGGTGTTATTGCATTTATCGAATAAAACTCGAGTAATCCCGGCAGTTTTCCGTCTTCCCCGTCTTTGCCGTGAATCAGGTTGATTGCCACATCAAAGTTAACATAATATTCTTTCTTTAAGAGCCCTTTAACATATTTAAAGCCGTTTTTTACAAATTCGATTTTTTGCGAATTTTTATATTCCCCGCTCGCAAAATATCTGCTTTTCATATTCTTTTTTTCAATTAAATACATATTTCTGAACTGGTCGATATATATAAACGAAAGATTATGTTTTTTGATTTTTTCTTTTAAAGTAATAGCACTTACTATGGATATCTCATGTTCAAAACTGTTACCGCCGAATATTAAAGCAAATGTCATTTCACATCCTTACCAAGTTTTTTTAATGCGAGTTTAATCGTCTATTCAAGATTATCACTCTCTATTCCGTTTAACGCTTTAACAATGTCGTTTTTATTAAAGCCCAAACTTTCAAGCGCGCTTAAAGCCTGGTTGAATACCGGATTTTGCTCTTCAAACACAACTTCAAATTCACCCATTTCCATTAAAATCCTCTTAGCGCTTTTCGGGCCTATCCCGGGTATTTTTTTAAGGGCGTTAATATCATGATTCGCAATTATTTCCGTAAAAGTCTGAGGGGTATATGTGGAACATATTGCAAGGGCCACTTTCGGACCCACCCCGTTTAATTTAATTAAAGAATCAAAAAGCTTTTTTTCATTTTTATCGGTAAATCCGTATAAAGTGTATTCGTTTTCTTTAATTATTTCCGTAATATAAAAAAGCTCTTTTTCATTTACGGAAGAAAATGTAATCATACTGACGTTCAGCTCGTAGATTACACCGTTTACATCAAGCAGAATTTTACCGCTTTCCTTTTCAAATATTTTACCCTTCAGTGCCGCTATCATCTTTTACCTTTATTTTTACAATTTTGTATCTTTCCCCGTAATCTTTAAGTTTGAACCCGCATATCCCCTCATCCCCTTTCGTGTCATAGGTCAGTCTTACCGGAGGCTGTGCCATATCGAATTCTATTCTGTTAAAAGGTGTCCAGGGAGAACGGGAAATTATTTTTGCATTAAAAACGGCTGTCTGAAAATTTTTCAGTGTTTCTTCAACCTCTTCCAAATCTTTTTTTAATAAAAATATTTCATTTTTCAGTTCAAGGGTTTTATCCCTGAATTCACTGAATTCTTTTATTTTTTTTAAGATAACGGGGGACGTTTTTATTCCCTTTTTTTTATTGTCTATAAAAGTCTGCATAAGTTTCTCCACCGTAGGCCTGTTTTTTATCACCACCCTTTTTCTTTTATTAAACAGTTCCGTTTTTATTTCTATATTTCTTTTTATTTCTCTGATCCGTTTTTCAAGTTTATCCGCATCGGCATTTAATCCCAACACCTCAAGAGGAGAGATTATCAGTCTGTTTTCGCTGCCTTTTAAAGTTTTAATTATAATGCTTTTTAACCCGTAAGCTTCCGTATGAGATCCGAGAATATTAAATTCTATCTCTTCGGCAACCACTTTTCCGCCTATAGCCTGTTTTATAACGGCTTTTTTGGCTTTTACGGTTCCTCCCTCGAGTCTGTTGATTTCGACATATTTGCCTTCTATATATCCTTTATGTATATTTACAAACGCCTTTTCAGCATTAATTACGGCTTTTTTATGCGTCTGTCCCTCAATAGTGAGATCTCTCGCATTGATTTTTGCGGAATTCCCGACATTTCCCCTTACAATCAATACGGTCGTTTCTACAATCATATTATCCGCTATCGCTTCTTTAAGGGCGTCGTTTTCCTTTACCTCAAGTTTAACGTTCGACTCTTTCGCCCCGTGGACATCCCCCGTTTTCAGGTTAATCTGTTTAATTTCCATTTCGTCTTTTATGGTGTAAACCCCTCCGTCATTATATATATAACCGTCTTTTAAAGCCGTAAAAACAATTCTTCTTTCGTTTTCTTCTTTTTTTATTTCCGCCGGATTTACGGAAATATTAGGAACGGTAAATTCTTTTACTTTTGGCACGGTTATGATATTTCCCCTGCAGTCCCTGCCGTTTCTGCCCTGGAGGGGTTTTATTATTTCTATTAATACGTCGTCTTTTTTGACCGGAAACAAAAGCTCGTTTTTTATACTTTCTTTCTTTTTCATAAAATGAAAAATTATTTTTCCTTCAATATTTTCAACGGGATCTATACCCTTACACAATATAATGTTTTCCTCATTCTCAAGTGAGCCCAAAACCCTGATTTTCGCAACAATCTTTTCTATGTCTTTGTTCATCTGTTCATCGAAAATCTTTATTAACATGGAATTTCTTATCTTTTTTTTATTAAGTTCGTTTTTAATTTTTTTCTCCAGGCCCGGTTTATAGACAATAAGGGATTCGGGTTTTAATATATATTCGGCTTTTGTAAAAAATTTATTTATTTTAATTTCGCCTATAAGTTCGAGATCGTCCGTATATTCCATTTTTTTTACTTCGATATCATACACCTGCTTTATTTCGTTTGCGTCGTTTATTAAAAAATCCTCCATATGAATCAGCTCTTTTCCGCGTTCGTCAAGCTCAACGAATTCACTGTTTCCGGTTTTTATAAAAGTTCTAAAATCAAGTATTTCAAAATCCAGAGAAGAAAGGGGAATGTTGTTATCGGCCGATATTCTCAAAAGTGCCTCATTTACGTTTTCGGTTCTTATAACCAGCGGCAAAACGTCTCTTTCACTTTTTTTACTCGTTTTTTGTTCTTTTTTTAAAAAATCAAACAGTCCCAATCTCATCCTTTTGGTAAAATACGCTTATGTTTAAATCAATCATAATCAATTTTTTAGGAATTTTCAATTCCAGAATCTTAGGATTCATACGTGATTTGTTAAGTGCATCGATACTCGGCGCAAATATATATTCGGACATTTTTTTCGTCGCTTTTAAGTTTCCGAACCTTTTCAGACGGATTTTTGCCGAAGGCGCCTTTACACAGAGTTTCCTGCCGAGTTTTGCAAAAGCAAAACACAAACCCCGCTTCACATGGCTCATATTTAAAAAGTTATTTATAATTATACTTATTTTCTCGCTATTTGTAACCCTGTTTTCAAATTTAGTAACGGACATACTCGCGTCAGGATTCAGTGACGAGGCGAAAAAAACGGCTTCACCTCTCATTGCGCTTAACTTCTGGTACCTCGACCTGATCTTTATAGTTACATTTCTGGCAAGTTTACTGCAGTATAAAAAGCATTTCGCAACCACCGCATTTTCAACGGCACTACTTAACATATCGCTTATAACCGCCCTGCTTTTATCTATGAATTTACCGAAAGAGCAAATTATACGGTATATGAGCCTCGGTGTGATAACCGGCGGGATTGCCCAGGTAATCGTGCACCTGATTGCGGCCAAAAAATACAAAATCCTGAAACTTCTGTATATAGGCGCAAAAAGCAGAAAAAAAGCCGACATTTCCGTGTTTAAAAAACATTTCCTCCCTTCCGTATTCGGAAATTCAACGGCTCAGATAAGCGCATTTATCGACACATGGCTCGCCACGTTTTTAATCAGCGGCAGTATAAGTTACCTATATTACGCAAACAGACTCTTTCAGCTTCCGTTCGCACTTTTCGCAATAGCGACTTCAACGGTTCTGTTTCCGAAAATTACAAAAAACTTAAACGAAGGAAAAGAAAAAGAAGCGTTTGTGAGTATGAAAAAAGTGTTTTGGATACTTTTTTATCTGTTAATTATTGCCACTGTTGTGGCCGTAACAGCAAGTAAGGAAATAGTCGAGCTCCTTTTTGAACACGGTGCGTTTACCGCCAAAGACACAAATTTTACCTCGACAGTTCTGATAATGTATATGATAGGCCTTATTCCGTACGGGCTCAACAAACTTTTCTCAAGCTATCTGTACGCTACGCATAAGCATCTCAAAGCGGCTAAAATATCGGCGGTGTCCCTTTTTGTCAACATAGTTTTTTCAGTGGCTTTAATATTTCCCCTAAAAGTTTACGGACTTGCGCTTGCGAGCAGTATCGGGGGTATCGTCTTATTCTTTTTGACCGTTAAAGAATTCGGTTTTAGCGAATTTGTTAAATTTTTTGAAAAAAAGTATATTTTTTATATGATTTTAGTTATATTAATAAGTATAATTTTGGCAATAGTATTTAAACGACTGATACTTTTTATAATTTAAAGGAGTCCTATGACAATCTATGATTCACACTTAAAACAAAAAGTAAAATTTAACCCCATAAAAGAAGGCGAAGCGAGAATATACGTATGCGGTCCCACGGTATATGACGACGCACATCTCGGGCATGCGAGAAGTTCCATAAGTTTTGATCTGCTCAGACGCACACTTGAAAAGCTCGGATACAAAGTAACTTTTGTTAAAAACTTCACGGACATCGATGACAAAATCATAAACAAAATGAATCAAACGGGCAAAAGCCTTAAAGAAATAACCGAACATTACATTGATTCGTATTTAAGGGATATGGACGCTCTTAATGTAAAAAGGGCCGACATCGAACCGAAAGCCACCGAATCGCTTGAGGCTATGTTTGATCTTATTCAAAAACTTCTGGATAAAGGATACGCCTATCAGCTGCCAAACGGGGATATCTATTTCGATGTAAGCAAAGACGAGCAGTATTGTAAATTATCCAATAAATGCCAGGACGATGAGGTCGTTCACAGGGTTGATACGGAAGGCAAAAGAAACCCGGCCGATTTTGCCCTCTGGAAAGCTTGCAAAGGTGAGAATGACGTATGTTTTGATTCGCCTTTCGGAAAAGGAAGACCCGGATGGCATATAGAATGCAGCGCCATGATTAAAAAACATATCGCATACAGCGGCGAACACGAAATAGACATCCACGGAGGCGGGGCGGATCTGTTTTTCCCCCACCATGAAAACGAAGAAGCCCAGACCTACTGCGCATACGGTGAACATCTTGCAAAACACTGGATGCATAACGGATTTGTACAGATTAACGGCGAAAAAATGAGCAAATCGCTCGGAAACAGCTTCTTTATTAAAGACGCGCTAAAACATTACCCGGGAGAGGTTTTAAGATTTTACCTTATGGGCACGCATTACAGGGCGCCCCTGAATTTCAGTGAAGAAGACCTTATTGCAAGCAAAAAAAGGCTTGATAAATTATACAGACTTAAAAAAAGAATTTACGGGTTAACCAAAAAACAAAAAGACCCCGAATTTGAAAGTAAACTGCTTGAGGCTATGAGCGACGATTTAAACATATCAAAAGCCCTGGCCGTAGTGGACGAATTTGTAAAAGAGGCAAACGAAGCGCTTGACAAAAACCCCAAAGACAAAGTCTTAAAACAGAAAATCTTAAGCAACATCGAATTTATAGACGAACTTTTAGGTATCGGCGGAAGTGACGCATACGAATATTTCCAGGAAGGAATCGATGAAGAAACCAAAGCCAAAATCAACTCCCTTATTGAAAAAAGAAGCGAGGCCAAAAAAGAGAAAAACTTCGAACTCGCCGATAAAATAAGAGAGGAACTGACTTCAATGGGTATTCAGATTCAGGACACCCCGAACGGAACTGTATGGGAAAAAGTTTAATTTTCCAGCAGTTTTCCCTCTTCTATTATTTCAGCTTCAACAATCTCTTCAAGAGTAAAAAATCCCAAAAGAATTAAAAGCCATCCCATTGCCCATAAAAGAAGTCCTATAAAAAACATACTCAATACCGCACCGACAATCAAAAAGTTACCGCCTGTTTTTAAGTATTTATTGTTATATTCTTCCCCCAAAACGTAAAAGCTTTTTTTAAAATACACAGCACCGGCAATCTGTAAAACATAATATATTAAAAGATAAACTAAAATACTTAAACCGATCGGAACAACAGGATTATTTGAAAACAAACCTATAATTACACTCGTCATAACCGCAACGATCTTAAAATAAAAAAGTACAGAGCTTATGAAAGTGATTATTGAAGCAGTCAAAAAGTAATTAAAAGGCTTATTTTCACTTAATAAACTGATTCCTATACCTAAACAAATCAATCCCATTATTGTAAAAAGAACGGATACATTCGGTATAAAAGAAAGGCTTAAAAAACCAGCCCCCAGAATTCCCCATAATTTTGCAGTCAATTCAGTCCTTTAATAGTTTTATTTTTTATTTTACTATAATATTTTACATTTTTCCTCATCAGCAAAAATAATAAAAAATTATTCTTTTAATTTTTGCTATTATTATCAAAAAGGAAACGTATGAAAGAAATTTTATTCGACACTATATCGCTTCTTACCATTTTAAATCCGGTTGCGGCGGCGGCCATAATGGTAAGCCTTGTCAAATATTCCGAAATAAAAGAAGTTTCAAAAAAGGCCTCTTTCGCCGTTTTTACCGCATCCGTCATAACTATGATTGCAGGCGGTTTCATACTGAAGCTTTTCGGTATAAACCTTCCTTCGATAAAAGCGATAGGCGGCGTCGTTTTATTGCTGACATCTCTCCAGATGGTGCAGGGAAAGGAAGTGGCTGCGACGAACCAGACAAAAGAAGAGCATCAAGCGGCGATGGACAGGGACGATATAGCGATAATTCCTTTAGCGATACCGATACTTTTCGGTCCGGGGGTTATAACGACAATAATAGTTTTAAGCGAAAAAAGCAAAACGCTTATGCAAAAAGCATATCTGTTAGGCGCCGTTTTTTTGGCATCTTTTATTACTTACCTTATTTTAAGGAATGCAAGCCACATATCCAAAATCCTTGGGGTGAACGGGCTTAAAATAGTTACAAGGCTTATGGGACTTATAATCGGCGCAGTAGCGTTTTTGTTTCTTGTGGGAGGAGTTAAAGAATTATGGGCAGGCTGATTACCGCATCCGTTATTATAGGTGTTTTGAGCGGTGTTTTTGTAACGGTATATTCCCTATTCACAGAATTTTTAACGAAATTTTTATACGGGGGTATGGAAAACATCCGGAACCTTCCATGGTGGTATCTGTACTTAATACCCACACTGTCAATTTTTTTGGTGAATTATATAATTTCAAAAAACGAAAGCGTAAAAGAATACGGTGTTTTGGAAATTGCAAAAGCGGTGGAAGAAAACAGGCTGATTTTCACCCTTAAAGACCTTTTTCTTAAAATTTTCACCTCTTCAATTTCTATAGCCAGCGGATTTGCAGTCGGAAACGAAGGTCCGTCTGCCGCAATAGGCGCGATGATAGCACAGAAGGTGCACGGCTTTTTAAAAATTCCCAAAAATTTCCTGAAACTTTTTTTAAGCATGGGGGCGAGCGGAGGAATCGCCGCCGTTTTCGTCTCCCCCGTCACCGGAATAATGTTTGCAATAGAAAACATCGCATATGAGTTTATTAAAAATTATATCGGATACATAATACTCTCCGGCGTTATTGCGTTTAGCGTGTCTTGGCATTTTTTAGAATCTTTGATATTTAATTATTCGATGGGAAAGTTTATAGAATACAGATACATATTCGCAAGTCTTTTTTTCATACCGGTTATTACCTTTTTTATCTATTTTTACCTCTGGCTTAAAGACGGTGTGCTGAATTTTCTTAACACCCGCATTCCCTTTAAGCATAAAAACCGGGTATTTGCGATAATTGGCGGCGGAAGCATAGGAACCGTTCTTTTAATTTCGCCTTACGCAGCATTCAGCGGTCACGAAATAGTAACCACACTGATAAATAACAATTTTCATCTGCCGCTTTATTTTATATTTATAATTATTCTGCTCAGAATAACCGCAACGGCCGTTTCGCTTTACGCCAACGCAGTCGGAGGAATTTTTATAGCCCTTATGAGCATAGGTGCGCTTGTCGGTTACGGCTACGGGGAGGCCCTTGTGGGTCTGGGGCTGAAAATAGAACCCTTCTATTTTGCGGCGATAGGTGCGGCGGCCTTTATGGGGGTTAATATGAAACTGCCTCTTACGGCCATCGTAATGGCTTTGGAAGTCACATATGATTACAACGTTATTATTCCCACGGCGATAATAACAATAATAAGCGGTTATTTAGCGGGACTTAATTTTCAAATTCAAAAACTTAAGTTTAAAAAAGGCGTTAAATGAGAATTTTGCTGTTCATTTTGCTTATCGTAAACATTTACGCATCGCAGATCGACGAAATTTTGAAAAACGTACCTAAAAACTCCCCCTCTTACTCCCTCGATCTGATCTTGGCCGAAAAAATAAAAAAATTAAAATTCATCCCGCCGGCTTTCAACCCTGAAATAAAAAACGCCGACGAAGCGTTAAAAGCTTTTTACACGCTTGCCGATATGAAAAAAGAGTATATCATCCTTCCTTCGGAAATAAAGGAACTTGATAATAAAATCGCCGTTTTGCAAAATAGTGAAGAGCTCGCTTTTAAACTGTAAAAAATCTATTACGAAAAACTGTCCGATATTTACAGACAGAAAATGATTTTTTACGAAAACAGCTTTTCCCTGTTCGAAAAAACGTTTTTAAAAAAAATAAAAAACGTGAATTTCAACATACAAAACGCCGTTAAAAACACCGTTTACTGGAATAAACTTCTTACTGAAAAAAAACGGAATTAGAAAAATTAAAAATAGATCTTCAAAAATGGCAGCTTCTCAACAATCCCGCTAACATAAAAAACATTCAAAATTTTATAAACGTCAATTTAAAAAAACAGAAAGAAATTTATAAACATCTTTTGGATAACACGCTTATTATATGGTTTGAAGAATTAAGAACAAAAAACAAACACGCTTTTAAAACGGACGACAATATTTTATTATACGCAAAACATATCGACGGCAATCTTTACAGGGCTTTAAACGATATTGTCACTGATATGGAGAAAATAATTTTCGGTGCGAAGTTAATAGTCTACGGGGCGAAAAAAGAGTTTGATATGTTTCTTCAAAATATCCTTTATATAATAAACTATCCGCTTTTTACAGTAGGCAACAGAACAATAACCCCTCTTAATTTCGGAATTTTTATACTTGTTTTAATAATAGGCTGGTTTATAGGGAAATATTATAAATATTTCATTTACAGACTAAAGCACAGATATGACATATCGCATTCAACCGCCACACTGCTTGCAAATATTGGATACTACGCAATAGTCACTCTTTCGTTTTTAATCGCCCTGAAAGTCGTAGGGCTTGACTTAAGTTCACTCGCTATTATTGCCGGTGCCTTGTCGGTGGGTATAGGTTTCGGTCTGCAAAACGTAGTCAGCAATTTTGTAAGCGGTGTTATTCTTATGTTCGAAAGAACCATAAAAGTGGGCGATTATATTCAGATAGATCAGGACACGAGGGGCGAAGTGGTGGATATTTCAATGAGAAGTACCGTAATACGCACAAACGACAACATAAACCTTATAATCCCGAACCAGTCTTTTATTCAAAACAACGTTATAAACTGGACAGGAGACGACATAGTAAGGTTCAGGGTGCCTTTCGGGGTGGCGTACGGGAGTGATATAGACAAGGTGGAACAGGTTATTTTAGAAAAACTGAAAAACACCGGCCTGCCGATTGTAAAAAAACATCCGACCCTTGACGTAACGCCATATGTGGTGTTTATGGAAATGGCTGAGAGCAGTCTCAATTTCAAGCTTTTCGTATGGGTTAAGGGAGAATATGCAAGACGCCCGAGACGTACAAGAAGCAGGTTTTTAAAAATGATTTACAACGCTTTAAACGAAGCCGAAATAAACATACCGTTTCCTCAGCAGGATCTGCATATAAAAGATTCCGTCCCGTTTGAGATTAAGATTAAAAAATAATATAATTTCAAAAAAAGGCCTTTTATGAGCTTCTTTAATTTAATTAAACCTCTTATATACAAAACCGACCCGGAATTCGCCCACGATATGGTGGATATGATATTCCGAACCGCCAGAAGATGCCCTCTGTTTTTCAATCCGCTGGTAAAAGCGAATTTTGTGGATGATCCGGTACTTAACCAGAAAATATGGAATCTCGAATTTAAAAACCCCGTAGGTGTGGCGGCGGGATTTGACAAACACGCCACAATGGTCTACGGATGGCCCGCGCTCGGATTCGGATGGGGGGAAATCGGGGCGGTGACTCCGAAACCCCAGCCCGGAAACGAAAAACCGAGAGCATGGAGGCATATAAAATACGAAGCCGTACAAAACGCTTACGGATTTAACAACGAAGGTGTGAAAGTTATTAAAAAAAGACTTAAAAATATCTATCCTTTTATTCTGCCGATCGGCGCGAACATAGGTAAAAACAAAACGACGCCCGAAAATAAGGCGATTGATGATTATAAAATACTCGTAAAAGAATTAAAAGACGTCGTCGACTTTTTCGTAGTCAACATTTCTTCACCAAACACACCGGGGCTTAGGGATCTTTTAAACGCGGAGTTTATATCAAATCTGTTCGGAGAGCTTAAAAACCTCACAGACAAACCCGTACTTATAAAATTTTCGCCCGATATGGAGGACGAGCTTATTATAAACCTCGCAAACTATTCGGTTTTAGCCGGAGCCGACGGAATTATAGTTACAAACACCACGGTAAATTACGACCTCGTAAACAGCGAAATAAAAAGGGGTGGAATCTCAGGAAAACCCCTTGCAAAAAGAAGCTATGAAGTTTTAAGAATCGTCTCTTCCGAAGTGTTCGGAAAAGTTCCTATTATAAGTGTCGGCGGAATAGACGGTGCAGAAGAGGCGTACAAAAGAATAAAAGCGGGAGCCTCGCTTCTTCAGGTTTATACGGCAATTATTTACAAAGGTCCCGGAATCATAGGGGAAATAAACAGAGGTTTAATCGAGCTACTCAAAAAAGACGGTTACAGCCATATAAGTGAAGCAATCGGGACGGAAATCCCTAAAAAACTTGAAAACAAATCATCTTAATTCTCCTTCAAAGCCTCCGCAGCCGTCACCGATATAGGATAAAAAGTCGGCGGCGGTGTCAAAATAGGATGGGTGCCTGTCTGCATCGTATATAAATCGGTTGCCGTAGCATTTTTTTGTATGGCAAGACTTAAGATATTAATCATCTCTGCAGAATTTAACCCCCCGCTAAGCTGTGCTCCTAAAAGATAAAGATCTTTTTTCGAAAAAATAAGTTTTAAATTCACTTTTGTGGAATGGGAAAACTTCGGAGGATGTGTCGAAGGCGTCCTGGTTTTTGCAACAGCTATGTCAAATCCCTGCTCTTTTGCCATTTTTTCTGTAATTCCGACAGCCGCAAACATTCTGCCGCCAATTACGGTCGAATATATGTTTAGCGCGTCTTTATTGTGCCTGATTATCCTTAAATTATACAGATTCGCAGCCGCAACCCTTGCGTCAAACGCAGCTGTGGAAGCAAGCATCAAAGGTGTAGGGTTTGATGTGAAAAACTCTTTGTGCTCCACACAGTCGCCTACTGCAAAAACGTCTTTTGTAACCCTGAAATAATCGTCCGCCTGAATAAACCCTTTCGTATTAAGAGGCAGTATATCCTTAAACATTTCGGTATTAGGCTTATACCCCGTGGCTATGATAGTAAGATCGCTTTTTATCGTTCAGGTATTTACGTAAACTTCGTTTTTTGTTATTTTTACAACTTTTGAATTAAGCATTATTTTGACTTTTTTTGAGAGCAGATTTTTTACATCGTCCGAAAAGTCTTTATCAAAAGAGTTAGGCAAAAGGGAATCCATAGCCTCTATTAAAGTTACGTTTTTGCTTTTACTTAGTTCATCCGCTACTTCAAGTCCGATAAACCCTCCGCCTATTATCGTAATGTCCGATGAGTTTTTGGATTTTGCAAGAAGTTCTTTTAAATAATCATAATCTTTTTTTATGAAATATGCGTTTTCAATTCCTTCAATGGGAGGTACGAAAGGTTTGGAACCTGTTGCGATTATCAGTTTTTCATACTGCAGGGTATGCGGTTGTTGATTTTCGGCTTCTGAGCTTTTTTTTCGAATATCCGAATCGTCTTTAATCTTATCAGCACTTAACATAATAACTTTACTGTAAATATCGACTCCGCTTACTTTGCCTGTTACAAGCTCTACTCCGAACTTTTTTAATTTATCTTCCAAATGCATTAAATCATCATCTAACGTATAAGTGTTAAAAATATACGGAATCCCGCAGGGAATCAGTTTTTTAGGTTTTTTTTCTATAAGCGCAACCCTTTTTGAAGGATAAAACCTCTTAGCGTTTACAGCTGCTACAAATCCTGAAACACCGCCTCCTATTACCAAAATATCGTACATACTTCTGCCTTAAAAATTTTTATGATATGATAACACAAAAAAAGGCGTTAAATGCTTCATAAATTTTATACCCATAAACTGAAAAACAGCTTGGAGGTAATTGCCATTCCGATGAACAGAGGCTCTAACGTAATTACCAGCAATATCTACTATAAAGTCGGAAGCAGAAATGAAATAATGGGCAAAAGCGGAATCGCGCATATGCTTGAACATATGAACTTCAAATCCACAAGAAACCTCGCTGAAGGCGAATTTGACAAAATAGTAAAAAGCCTCGGAGGCGTGGACAATGCATCTACAGGGTTTGACTATACACACTATTACATCAAAACTTCAAGCGCGTATCTTGATAAAACACTCGAGCTTTTCAGCGAAGTTATGGAAAACCTGAACCTGAACGACGATGAGTTTCAAAGGGAAAGAAAAGTCGTATATGAAGAAAGGCTCTGGAGAACGGACAACAACCCTGTAGGGTATCTTTATTTCAGGCTTTTTAACAATACATACCTTTACCACCCGTACCACTGGACTCCTATAGGCTTCAAAGAAGACATTCTGAACTGGAGCATTGAAGACATCAGATCTTTTCATAAAACTTTTTACCAGCCTAAAAACGCGTTTTTACTCGTTGCGGGAGATATAAATCCCGAAGATGTATTCAGTTCTGCGGAAAAATATTTCTCACACATAAAAAACGGCAAAAAAATACCGAAAGTCCATATGAAAGAGCCTAAACTCGACGGGGACAGGCATATAATTATTAAAAGAGACACCGAAGTGGATATTGTAGCCGTTGCTTACAGAATTCCGGATTTCAGACATGAAGACCAGTTTGCGCTCAGTGCTTACAGCGAAATACTAAGCGGCGGAAAAAGCGGCGTACTGCGTGAGAAACTGATAAACAAAAAAGGGTTAGTCAGCGAAGTATACGCATACAATATGGAACTGATCGATCCGGGGGTGTTTTTGGCGCTTGCGATATGCAATCCGGGTGTAAGTCCGGATCTAGTGGAAAAAGAGCTGAAAAAAACACTTCTGAATACCAAAATTACAAAAAAAGCACTTAATAAAGTTAAAAACCAAACCAAAATGGACTTTTTAACCCAGCTTGAAAGCTCCGGCGGAGTAAGCGGCATATACGGGGATTATTTTGCAAAAGGCGATATTACGCCTCTGCTTGAATACGAAGAAAAAATAAACTCCCTCACACCCGAAAAGATAGAAGATATTAAAAAATATTTCGATAAAAGCGTAACGGTAAAACTAATCAAAAAATAATTTTTTAAAACACTCCTTCGTTGCCGGAAACAGGGGTGTTTTTTCTTTGTATTTCAGATACTCTTCACCGAATTTCATATACGCTTCTTTTTCTTCAAGCGTAATGACCATAACAAATATAAAAAACGATTCAAGAGGTGCAATAAAAAACATAAAACTCGGAAGTCCCAAAAAAAGCGCAATCCCGAGAGGCAGAAGCATAAGCCCGAAAAGCATCGGATGGCGTGTGCATTCGTATATTCCGCTTGTAACGAGCCTGTTCGTTTCAAGTCTCGGAATGTCGCCCTCACGCCCTTTTCTTTTAAGCTCCCTGCCTCCCACGGCCGCCGCGTGAAAAGCGAGTTTGAGTATGAAATAACCAAGAAGAAGCGTAATCAGATGAAAAAAAGGATTAAAAAGTAAACTTTTAAAATATTTAAGATCAAAATATAAAGAAAGGGCAACGCCACCGAAAATAAGTATAAGCCAGATAATTATTCTGATTATTACCGAAAGTGTCGTTTTCATAGGTATGAATTTAGAAGGGCGCTTCCCACTCTTATCATATTGCTGCCCTCTTCTATCGCAATTTCAAAATCTCCGCTCATACCCATAGAACATATTTTAGCTCCGTAAGGTTTCAGTTGTTCAAATATACCGTATGTGAGCCTGAAACTTTTTCTGATTTCTTCTTCCTCATCCGTATGAGCGCCTATTGTCATTACACCCTGAAGATTAATATTCGGGAGGTTTTCTTTGATTTTCAGATACGTCTCAACCGCAAGTTCTGGCTGAAGGCCGTGTTTTGTAGGCTCTTTTGCCGAGTTGATTTCCAAAAGACACCTTAGAGGTTTGTCGGCTCTTTTATTGATAGCCTCCGCCAACTCATAAGAATTGATTGACTGTATCATAAAAGGATTTAGTTTTAAGAGTTTATTTATTTTGTTTTTCTGAAGGTTTCCTATAAAATGCCATTCAATCGGCAGATCACTTAGCGCGTTTACCTTGTCTTCCATATCCTGAACCCTGTTTTCACCGAACGCCCTCTGACCTTCGGCGTAAAGTTTTCTGAGAGGTTCTGTATCTTTTGTGTATTTCGTAACGGCCACGATTTGAACAATTAAATGCTCGCTTCTTCTAAGCCTTGCCGCCTCCACTCTTTGAATTAACTGATCTAAATTCATACTACCCTCCTATGAGTCTGTGTAAATCGTTGTATATTCCTATTAGCATCAAGCTTCCGAGTATTATCCACCCGCCGATTGTTAGTTTTACCATTATCTCTTCGCTGACTTCCCTTTTAAAAACCGCTTCGTAAAGGTTAAACATAATATGCCCGCCGTCAAGCGCCGGAATCGGAAGAAGGTTAAGCACACCCAAGTTTACGCTAAGAAGTGCGGCCAGCAGTAAAAGAGGCTGCCATCCGTAATCGGCGACTTTTGCCGTAATATCGACAATCCCTATAGGACCGCTTAGGGTGTTAAGTCCCACTGCTCCGGTTGCCAGCTTTTGTACGCCTTTAATTATCAGCATGGAATCGAACACAAACTTATCCCATGCGACTTTCATAGCCTCCAACGGTGCATACCGCACTTTTATAACATCTCCGCTCGGAATGATTCCGACTATTTTTCTTTTGATTTCCTCACCGAATATGTTTTTTTGAAGTTCGATTTTAGGCTTTAAATTTACACTCAGATATCTTTTGTTTCTTTCAATTACAAGATGTAAAACATCGTATTTTTGAATTAAAGAAGATATTTCATCCCACGATTTTATTTCAATTCCGTTGATTTTTACGATTTTATCCCCCGGTTTGAGCACTTTCGCCGCAGGGGTGTTCGGTATTGTTTTGCCTATTACGGGTGCGAGTTTCGTCCAGCCTGTAAAAGCGATAAAAAGATAAATTAAAAAAGCAAGCAGAAAGTTAAACCCCGGACCGCCTAAAAGAATTAAAATTCTCTGCCACGGGGTTTTGGAATTGTACGAGTCCGGATCGTCGTTTTTAAGATAAGGGTTCGAATCATCCTGCCCTTTCATCTGAACATAACCTCCAAGAGGCACTGCGCTTAAACACCAGTTTGTTCCCCTGAAATTTTTACAAATCAGTTTTTTACCGAACCCTATCGAAAAAACTTCGACCTTTACGCCTACAAGTTTCGCCATAAGAAAATGTCCGAGTTCATGAAAAAAAATCAAAAAAGAAAGTATTATAATTGCACTGATCATCTCTGAGCTTTCACATATACTTTTACGTAGTCATATCCGCTGTAAAGCGTCAAAATCACCGCTATCCACAATAAACAGTTTGCACACGGCCAGTTCATAAGAAGAAAACCGATAGCTCCCATTTGTGAAACCGTTTTGACTTTCCCCGCAAATGAAGCCTTTACGCTTAATCCCTCCTGAACCATTGCAATTCTTAGCGCCGTTATAAAAAATTCCCTTACCAATATAAGATAAATAGCCCACGCATTTGCCCTGTGAAGATACAAAAGCCCCAAAAAAGCTCCCAAAATCAACATTTTATCCGCAAGGGGATCTAAAATTTCCCCGAGTTTGCTGCTTGCTTCGAAATTCCTTGCAATATATCCGTCAAAAAAATCAGTCACACTCGCAATTACAAATATCAAAGCCGCAAAATAATCAAGCCAGCTTTCATGAATTCCGGTAAAAAAATCCCTGTTTACCAAAAACAGATACATCAAAAACGCCATCAACACCCTGATAAACGCCAGAATGTTTGGTACGTTTTTCAGGCGTTTTTTCCATTTTTCATATCTGTACAGTTTTATCCCCTCTTCAGTAACAATAGACATTAACCAATCTTTCCTCCGAATGTTGTCCCGCCGTCAACAACTATCGTCTGCCCCGTAATCCAGCTTGCCTCGTCGGTACATAAGAAATACGCAATTCCGGCCAAATCCTCAGGTACGCCCATTCTGTTAAGAGGACTTCTTTTTTCAACTTCCGCTTTTACTTCTTCATAGTTCGGAAACGCTTTTAACGCGTCCGTATCAATCGGACCTCCGCTTACGGCGTTAACTCTTATTCCCCATTCCCCGAGCTCCGCCGCAGCGTATTTAACCATGGTTTCAACCGCGGCTTTAGAGCTTCCGTGTCCCGCATAGTTCGGAGTATAGACAAGATTACCTGTGGAGCTGAGCGAAATTATACTTCCGCCTCCCACTTTTTGCATTCTTTTTGCCGCCTCCTGCGCACCAACCACAAAAGCGTTGACGGTAGCCGTGAATATATTGCATAATCCCTTAGGCTTTAACCTCATAAAAGGACCGAATCCGCCCACAACCGCTCTTCCGCTTATAATTGCGTTTGAGATGAAAAAGTCTACTCTGTCAAAATCTTCGTCGATCAGTTTAAAAAGATCTTTATAAGTTTCGGGCTCTAAAATGTTAAGTTTGTATGCCTTTGCCTTAACGCCGTATTTTTCTTCCCACTCTTTTGCGAGAGTGTTTGCAATTTCCTCGTTCGAATTGTATGTAAAAGCGACATTGACGCCCTCTTTTGCAAATCTTTCGGCAATTGCTTTTCCTATACCTCTTGTAGCACCGCTTATTACTAACGTTTTACCTTTCATTATATTCCTTTACAGATATTTTTTCAAAATTTTTTTGATTTTAGCTTTGTTTTCGTCACTCGGTTCGCAAAGGGGCAGTCTGTATTCAAGCGACGGAATAAGCCCCGCCTCATACATAGCGTATTTAATAGGAATGGGATTGCTTTCTATAAACAGCACCTTATTAAGCTCATACAAATCTTCGTTAATTGCGCGTGACGTGTCGAAATCCCCTTTCAAAGCACTGTGTATAAGTTCGGCTATTCTTTTAGGAAGCAGGTTGGAAGTAACGGAAATACACCCTTTTCCGCCGCTTGCCATAATCGGGTAGTTTATTGCGTCATCCCCGCTTATTACACTTATGTTACTGTTTGCACAAAGAGCCACGACATTTTCTATTTTTCCGGTAGCTTCTTTAATTGCAACAATGTTTTCAACGTCCTCAAACAGCCTTACGGCCGTCTGAACTTCAATATTGCTGCATGTTCTTCCCGGCACGTTATATAAAACGACAGGAATAGCTATTGCGTCAGCGAGGGCCTTGTAATGTTCGTAAAGTCCTTTTTGAGTCGGTTTGTTGTAATACGGCGAAACGCTTAAAACAGCATCGGCACCTTTGGCTTGGGCAAATTTCGCCAAGTCTATACTTTCGTGCGTGGAATTGCTCCCCGCGCCGGCCAAAACCTTCGTACCGGTTCCCCTGCATACTTCCACCGCTATTTCAATGCATCTTTTGTGCTCGTCGTGTGTAAGAGTCGCACTCTCACCCGTCGTTCCGACAGGAACTACCCAGTCGATTCCGTTATTGATCTGTCTTTGAATGAGTCTCGCATACGTTTCCTCATCCACCTTTCCGTTTTTAAACGGAGTAATAAGAGCGGTCATTGCGCCTTGCATAAAACGTCCTTTTTTACGAAATTATAGCATAATAAAGCAATCGAAAACGGAGAATTGAAACTGTAGAATAAAAATATTTTATTCATACCTTAATGTTTCAAGTACGTCCGTTTTGCTCGCTTTAACTGCGGGATAAATGCTTGAGAGCATCACTATAATAAACGCTCCAAGAATTATAAGTGAAAAATCCACAAAACTCAGATCCATAGGAAGCCTGCTTACACCGTAAACGTCGGCGGGAAGTTTTATAATGTCAAACGTTTTTAAAATCCATATCCCTATACCTCCGAGCATCGCTCCGAACGTAATTCCCAAAACCCCGATTAACGTACCGAGTCTTAAAAAGATCGATTTTATCTCTTTCGAACTCGCCCCGAGGCTGAGCATTAGGGCGATTTCTTTCCTTTTACTCATTATCATCATAAGAAGGGAGCTTATGATATTAAGAGCGGCAACTATGATTATAAGCATTAGCACTAAAAAAAGCGCCCTTTTTTCCATTTTAAGAGCCGCAAAAAAATTGCCGTTTTGCTCCCACCAGCCTATAACACCGACTCCGGGCGGCACTGCTTTTTTAATCTTTTCTATATTTTTAAAAGGGTCCGGAGTCCATATATGTATCCCGCTATAATAGTTTTGATGAAGAATACGTTTAAGCCCTTTTATATTCATATACGCAATACCCTTGTCATAAGCAATAAGTCCGCTGTTAAAAACACCCGCAATTCTCACTTTTTTAAGCACGGGGGATATTCCGAATCCCATAGGGGAGAGCTTAGAAAAAATCATAACAACCTTCTCACCTTTTGCAATGCCGAGATCCGAAAAAAGCCTGCTTCCCACCACAACGTCAAAAAGTCCCGGTTTTTTAATGTCTTTTACTGCATTTTTAAATATGTAGTTTACTTTTTCTTCCTTTTTAAAATCAACACCGTAAAGCATAACTCCGTTTAGGGAATTTTTCTGTATGACGGCGCTACTTTCGATATACGGGGAATATTTGAAATCGGGAAATTTTTTTTGAAGTTTGGCAAGAAGCCTATCATCCACATTTACCAAAGAAGAATAAACAGTGATGGGATAATTCATAACTTTGAGTTTCTTTTCAAACTCCCTGTCCATTCCGTTCATAATACCCATTGCAATCATAAGGGTGGCAACCCCCGTCATTATGCCTAAAAAGGCAAGAATAAAACTTATATAAATAAAAGGATGTTTTCTGTCAAACCTGAGATATCTTTTAATTATAAAATTTACGAATTTTTTGTTCAACTAAATTTCCTTTTTA
>NZ_JBMYAU010000067.1:0-6123 GCF_053994455.1 Nautilia sp.
ATTATAACAAAAAGGCTTTGCAATGGTGAAACTTAAAAACGTCCATAAGTCATATAAAACGGGGGAAATTGAGGTTAAGGTTTTGGAAGGGCTTGACCTTGAGATTGAAAAAGGCGAGTTTGTGGCTTTAATAGGCCCGAGCGGCAGCGGTAAAACCACGATTTTAAATATTATCGGCGCGCTTGACAGGGCAGATGAGGGAAGAGTCGAGGTTGCCGGTGCGGATATTACAAAAAAGGATGAAAAAGAACTTACGAAATTCAGAGCCGACCATTTGGGGTATGTTTTTCAGGATTTTAACCTGATTGAGGTGTTTAACGTATTTGAAAACGTCAATTTTCCTCTTAAGGTAATACATAAAAGAAAAGACGATGAAAAAGTAAAAAATCTTCTTAAAGACATAGGTATGAGCGATCAAATAAATAAGTTTCCTGACCAGTTATCCGGCGGACAGAAACAAAGGGTTGCGGTGGCAAGGGCGCTTGTAACCGACCCTCTTATAGTTTTGGCCGATGAACCTACCGCAAACCTTGACAGCGTAACAAGCCATAGGGTAATTGAACTTATGCGTAAAATGCAAAGGGAATTCAACACCACTTTTATTTTTTCAACACACGATACGCATCTTATCGACGAGGTTGACAGGGTTTTATATCTGCAGGACGGAAAAATAATAAAAGACGAAAGGAAATAAAATGGAAAGTTTTAAAATAGCGTTTCGTAACCTCGTCAGAATGGGAAGAAGGACAGCCCTTACAGGTTCGCTTATAGCAATAGGCGTGGTTTTTGTAGTGCTTTACATTACGTATGCCGAAAGCTTTAAAAACTCAATGATAGCTCAGATTACCGACAGCGTGATGGGTGAGCTCCAAATTCACAAAAAAGGATACGTTTCAAGTCTTGATTCGCTTCCTCTTGATAAAAATTTAGGTCCTAAAATCGTTAAAAAAATTGAAGAAAAACTAAACTCAATGCCTGAAATTCATTCATACAGCAAAAGGCTGAAATTCGGGGGGATGATAAGCAATTATACCGATTCTACAAATATCAGGCTTAATGGGATAAATCCTCAGATGGAAGCAAAAACCCTGCCGCTTTTGAAAGAAAGACTAAGAGGCCATCTTCCTAGAGTTGGTGAAATTGTAATACCAGAACTTATTGCAAAAGGCCTCAAACTAAAAATCGGTGACGTTGTGGTGCTTGTGGCTACCAACAAAAACGGAAGTATGAACGCAAAGACGCTAAAAGTAAGCGGAATTGTAGGTATAATTTCCGGTCCCGGCGGAAGAGACGGGTATATTAACCTTAAAGATGCAAGAAAGCTTTTAAGGATCAAAAAGTCGGAAATAAACGAAATAGTAATAAAACTCAAAAACCCGGATATGCTCGAAAAAGTAAATAAAGAACTTGTAAAATTCGTAAAAAGTATTAAAAAACCTAAACTTGAGGTGCATACGTGGATTAAACTCTCTCCTTTTGCGAATATTGTAAAAATGCTTGATTTGATGACGTTCAGTATTGAAATTATTCTTATTTCCATCGTGCTTGTATCAATTTTAAATGTAATGATTATGAGTGTGTATGAGAGAATCAAACAGATAGGAACCATGAAAGCGATGGGAACGCCTAAAAGCTTTATCGTTTCAATGTTTGTAAATGAAGGGCTGCTGCTCGGTATTTTCGGATTTTTTATAGGGGTTGTTGTAAGTGTCGCTTTTGTGTATATAATAGGTGATATCCATTATAGTTTCGGAAGGCAGAGCAATTTACTTTTAAAACCGGTAATTGATTGGAAAAATGTTACGGGTGTGGGGGTAATGGTTGTGGTAATTGCGGTAATTGCAAGTTTGTATCCGGCATTTAAAGCGGCAAGTTTGAAACCTATAGAAGCGCTTAGAAGTTAAAAAAGTAAAAATTAAAAGTTAAGGATGGAATATGAAAAAATTACTATTAGCAGTATTGGTTCCCGTGTTTTTGTTAGCAGGAAATATTCTTGAAGAGATTGATAAAAACTTAAATCCTGCAAGTTTTGAAGCATATAAAAAGCTTATAAACATCGAACCCGACGGCAGCAAAAAAGAATTTCTTATGTGGATGATTAAAAAAGACAAGGATAAAATCGCAAATCTCTTTTTAAAACCAAAAAGCGACTACGGCAGGGCGCTTTTAAGGCTTGGGGATAATATGTGGCTTTATATCCCGGGGATTGCAAAACCTTTGAGGGTTGCGTCCGCTCAGAGTGTAACGGGAGGAGTGTTTAACAACAGCGATATTTTAAGGGTTGATTATGCGGTTGAATACGATATAGAAAAACAGGTGGGTGATACTCTTTACCTCAAAGCAAAAAGCGAAGATGTCACTTATGAAAAGGTTGTTATGAAAATAGATCTTAAAAGAAAACTTCCTCTAAAGCTTGATTGTTATGCCGGGGGGATTTTGATTAAAACGATTGAATACGGAAAAATTACCGATTTTGGAAACGGAATAGTAAGACCCGCGGTTATGCAGACGACCTCACCGCTTCAAAAGGGATATAAAAGTATTATGATTTGGGCTAAGATTAAACCAAGAAAGCTTAAAGACGAATATTTTACACTTGAATTTATGCCGCATCTTAATGAAATAAGAAAATCAATTTTAATGAAGAATTGAGAATGAAATTCAAATATATTTTTTCATTATATGCATTGTCTTGCCTTGTATTAACAGCAGGGGATTTGGATAATATAGATATATCTTTTGATTTAGAAAATTTAGACAAACCTTACAGCTACAAAGGCTATATTAAGCCGGAATTTTATTATATTGAAGATAAGGAAAAATATACAAAATTTAAAAGTGAGCTTAATTTTGAGGGTGATTATAAAAAGAATGAATGGTATTTCAAAGGAAACTGGAGCGGGTATTATACAACCGACAAATACGATACTTCAACATACGGCATAGTAAATGAGCTTTACGTTAAATACGGGGATGTAAATAAAAATATTACATTTGGAAAAGAGCTTTTAAAATGGGGGAAAGGGTATGCTTATAGCGCGGTTAGTTTCTTTACGCGTCCAAAAAGCCCTCTTTATCCCGAGGATTTAAAGCAGGGTTATGAAGTTGTGCATTTTAAAACAATAGATACACCAAATTCTACGGTTAAAAATTATTCACTTGATTTAATCTATATGCCGTCATCAAATACCTTTAATTCCGATTTGCAAAAATCACAAAACTGGGGTGCGAAGCTTTATATGCTTTATAAAGATATTGATATTGACTGTATGTTTGAAAAAAGTAATGTATATCCCGACAGATACGGGGTTGATTTTTCCTTTAATTTGATGACGGAACTTGAAATGCACGGGGAATATGGCTTTGATGAAAAAAACAAAAATTCATACCTTTTAGGGTTTAAATATGCAAGCGAGTATGATTTCAGTGTTACGGGTGAATGGTATAAAGACTGGAATAAAAACAAATTTTTGTATGCTAAAATCTCAAAAAAAGATTTTTATATTGACTATCTTACAGCTTATATTACCGCAATACGAAACTATACTAAAAATATGAATTCATTATTAATCGGAGGAAGCTACGATTTTAAAAATAATTTTGTTTTAACCGCAGAATATCTTACTTCTACCAAACAAAAACAGACTAAAATCTCTCTTAGCTACTATTTTTAATCTTCTTTTTGTTATAATCAAAATAAAAACGGAGTTGGGATGATAAAAAATTATAATGAATATAAAAAAGCCGTTGAAACACTTAAAAAATGGGCATATTATTATTATGTTTTAGATAATCCTTTAGTTACGGATGAAGAATACGATAAGCTCTATCATGAAGTCGAAGAGTATGAAAAGGCCCATCCAAATGAAATCGACCCTTCATCACCTACTCAAAGAGTCGGTGATGTTGTGCTTGAAGGTTTTGAAAAAGCAAAACATTTAAGCCGTATGTGGTCTATGGAAGACGTGTTTAACGAAAACGACTTTTTAGACTGGGTCGGAAGGGTTAAAAGGATTTTGGGACATGAAGATTTTAGTTTTTATATAGAGCCTAAATTTGACGGGGCGAGTTTAAACCTGGTATATGAAAATGGCAAACTTATAAGAGCGGAAACGAGAGGTGACGGCGAAATAGGTGAAGACGTAACGCTTAATGCAAAGACTATAAAATCCATTCCGCTTGAAATAAAAGAAAAATCTCTTATTGAAATAAGGGGTGAGGTTGTAATTAAAAAAGATGATTTTGAAAAACTGAATGAGGAAAGACTAAAAAACGGCGAGCCTACATTCGCAAATCCAAGAAACGCCGCAGCGGGGAGCCTCAGGCAGCTTGATCCGAAAATTACCGCAAAAAGACCTCTTATATTTTATCCCTGGGGAGTAGGCAAGGGGATTGAGAATGGAGAATTTAGAATTGAAAATTATGAATACGGTAAAAAAATTATTACTAAATACAGTGAACTTATGGAGTATATTTATTCGCTTGGCTTTAAAGAACCTCCTAAAAGAGGGGTTTGCAAAGAAATAGAGTGTATTGAAAAAAAATATGAAGAGTTTATAGAGTTTAGGGAAAGTTTTGAAGTAATGCTTGACGGGATGGTGGTTAAAGTAGATGAACTTAAATATCATGAGATTTTAGGTTACACACAAAAATATCCGCGCTGGATGGTGGCGTATAAATTCCCTGCCGTTGAAAAAGAGACAATTATCGAAGATGTGGTGATACAGGTCGGAAGGACGGGCGTTTTAACACCGGTAGCTATATTAAAGCCTGTGGAAATCGGGGGAGTGACTGTTGAGAGGGCGACTCTTCACAATTTTGACGAAATTGAAAGAATGGATGTAAGAATAGGGGATCATGTTATTGTGATAAGAAGCGGGGATGTGATACCTAAAATTACTAAAGTCCTTACATGGAAAAGAGCTGGAGAGGAAAAACCGATTCCGCGTCCTACCCACTGTCCCGTATGCGGTGCGGAAGTGCTGGACGAGGGTGGACTTATTAAGTGTCAAAACCTTTCATGTCCGGCGAGGGTTGTTAATACAATAATTTATTTCGCAAGTAAAAACTGCCTGGATATTGAGGGGCTTGGGGAAAGTGTCGCAAAACTTTTGTATGAGCATGGACTTGTAAAAGATATAACGGACATATTTAAATTAAAAGTGGAGGATCTTGAAAAACTGCCTCTTTTTGCCAGGAAAAAGGCCGAAAATCTTGTAAATGCCATAAAAAGCAGAGTAGGGGTTGAGTGCTGGAGGTTTGTAAATGCATTGGGAATTGAACATATAGGGGAAGTTGCAAGCAAAAAAATATGTGAAAAATTCGGTGTGGAATTTTATAAACACGACCCGGAAGAGTTTGAAGAAATAGAAGGTTTCGGATCTGAAATGGTAAAATCCATTGCAGAATATATAAGGGTAAACAAAGAAAAAATAGAAAAATTAATTGAAATACTAAAACCTAAAAATCCTGAAAAAAAAGAAGTTAAAGAGTCTGCTTTTACCGGTAAAACGGTGGTGTTAACTGGGACAATGAGCAGACCAAGAAGCGAAATTAAAAAGATATTGGAAGATTTAGGTGCAAAAGTTACAAACAGCGTAAGCAAAAAAACGGATTTCGTTATATACGGGGAAGATGCCGGAAGCAAGTATGATAAAGCCGTTAAACTAGGAGTGAATCTTTTGAGTGAAGAAGAGATGTGGAGGTTAGTGAAGGGTGAAAAAGGGTGAAAATGAGCGCAGCGAACCCGGCCACTTAAAAAGTAGCGGGGGGAGGGTGAAAGAAGGTGAAAGATAGGGAATTTGTTTTGAATTAGTATAAAACTTTTCTACCCCAATAACTAATATACAAATACACTAATAACAAATACACAAATATGTATATTTTTGCTATAATATAATAAAAGAAGGTATAAATACAGGCGGTGTTTGATATGAATATAGAAGAATTTGACAATAATTTTTTTAAAATGTTAAAAATAAAATTTAAAAATGCCAAAATGAAAATAATAATTAAAGAAGATGAAACCGAATATTTATTAAAAAATGAAGCTAACAGAGAATTTTTATTGAAATCTTTAGATGATTTAAAAAGCGCTAATGTGATATTATTATAAAAAAGGAT
>NZ_JBMYAU010000068.1:0-2747 GCF_053994455.1 Nautilia sp.
TCGGGATTTTGGTGGATCTGAATAAAAACGACGACGTTACCATTCTTTTGGTCGAGCAAAACGCCGCGGCCGCACTTAAAATCGCCGACAGGGCGTATGTAATGGAAAACGGATCGCTTGTTATGGAGGATGACGCAAAAGCCCTTCTTGCAAGTGACGAAATTAAGAAAAAATACCTCGGGGGGTAGTTTTTAGCTCTACAATTACCTCTTTTTTTGTTTTATTATCAAATAATACAAATTTTTCTTGACATTCTTACAAAAAAATTATTATAATTTTTAATAACAAATTTGTTGTATTCAAATATATAACAGAAAAGGCTTCTCATGAAACTCTCTGATATAGTAGAAATTAAAATCGGGCTTCCTCTTTCACGGAAAAAAGGTGAAAAATATAAATATAAGCTGCTTACTTTAAAATGTTTTGATAAACGAGGGATTTATATAGATGAAGAATGTTTGGAAAATTTTAGTGCAAGTGAAAAAGTTGATAATTATTTAACAAAAGCAAATGATGTTGTAGTTAGACTTAGAGAACCGATAAAAGCTGTTTATATTACGAAAGAGATTTTAATTCCTTCCACTATGGCAATTTTAAGAGCTAAAAAAGATATTGATATGAAATTTTTGGCTTATTATTTGAACACAAAAAAAGTTCAAAAAGAGTTTCATAAAAACATTGAAGGTTCATACATAAGAATGGTGGGAGGTAAAGACATTAAAGAAATAGATATAAATCTGCCTTCAAAAGATATTCAACATAAAGTAGTTGATATTTTAGATTTACAGGAAAAAGAATTATCTTTATACGAAGAGTTAATAAATCAAAAAGAACTGTTAAAAGAAACAATTTTAAGGAGTGTATTATGAGTGTGACTAAGGAAATGATCAATAATATAGTTTGGAAAGCGTGTGATACTTTTAGGGGAACGCTCGATAGCAGTGAGTATAAAGATTATATATTAACAATGTTATTTGTGAAATATTTAAGTGATTTTTACAAAGAAAAGTATGAAGAATTGCATCAAAAATACAAAGGAAATGAAAAGAGGATAAAAAGGGCATTATCAAAAGAAAAATTTGTAATTAGTGAAAATGCTACATTTGATTATTTATTAGAGCATAAAGAAGCACAAAATTTAGGTGAAATAATAAACAAAGTATTAATGAAAATAGAAGAAGATAACAAAGATAAACTCGAGGGGATTTTTAGAAATATAGATTTTAATTCGGAAGCAAGACTTGGACAGACAAAAGAGAGAAATGCTCTTTTAAAGCATTTGCTTGAAGATTTTAGTGAATTAGACTTAAGACCTTCAAAATTAGAAGGAAGAGATATTATAGGGGATGTGTATGAGTATCTGATTAGCCGTTTTGCAAGCGACGCCGGTAAAAAAGGGGGAGAGTTCTTTACACCGAGTGAAGTATCGGCACTTCTTGCCAAACTTGTTGAGCCGAAAGAGGGAGATAGGATATATGACCCGACTTGTGGAAGCGGTTCGCTTTTGATTAAAGCCGCAAAAGAGATAGGAAGCGAAAACTTCAGAATTTACGGACAGGAAAAAAACGGTCAGACTTATGCGCTTTGTAGGATGAATATGTTTTTGCACCAAATTGATGATGCCGATATAAAATGGGGGGATACTCTAAGAAATCCGAAACATTTAATCGATAACAAACATTTAATGAAATTTGATAAAGTTGTGGCAAATCCTCCTTTTAGTTTGGATAAATGGGGATATGACGAGTTAAAAGACGATGTTTTTAGCAGGTTTACTTACGGACTTCCTCCAAAAAGCAAGGCGGATTATGCTTTTGTTCAGCATATGTTAAGCTCACTGAACGAAGATGGAACGATGGGGGTTGTTTTGCCTCACGGTGTGCTTTTTAGGGGAAGCAGCGAGGGTAAAATCAGAAAAGGGATAATTGAAGACAATTTACTTGATGCGGTAATCGGACTTCCGCCGAATCTTTTTTACGGAACATCAATTCCGACGGTAATTTTGGTTTTTAAGAAAAACAAAAAAGACAAAAATGTTTTATTTATAGACGCAAGCCGTGAATTTGAAAAAGGCAAAAATCAAAACAAGTTAAGAAATAAAGACATTGAAAAAATAGTAAATACCTATAAAGAGAGAAAAACGATTGATAAGTATTCGTATTTAGCTACATTAGAAGAGATAAGGGAGAATGATTATAATTTAAATATTCCAAGATATGTTGATACATTTGAAGAAGAAGAGGAGATTGACATAAACGAAGTAAAAGCAAACATCGAAAAAATTGAAAACGAATTAAAAGAAGTTAAAGAAAAAATGAGGGGGTATTTAGAGGAGCTTGGGTTATGAGTGATATAGTGATTTATAAAGATGGAGAAATAGAGTTAAAAAGCCGTTTTGATGGTGAAAATATTTGGCTTAGACAAGATGAAATAGCTAAACTTTTTGAAAAAGACAGAACGGTTATCACAAGGCATATCAATAATATATTAAAAGATAAAGAAGTTGATGAAAAAAGCAATGTGCAAAAAATGCACTTTGCAAATTCTGATAAACCTGTAAAACTTTATAGTCTGGATATTATTTTAGCTGTCGGATATAGAACAAACTCATCCAAAGCGACTAAATTTCGTCAGTGGGCTACAAAAATCTTAAAAAAATATATTATCAAAGGTTATGCTCTAAATCAAAAAAGGATAAAAGAGAAATTTGAAGAGTTTGAAAAAGAGATAAACTTATTAACTCAAGC
>NZ_JBMYAU010000069.1:0-14030 GCF_053994455.1 Nautilia sp.
ATGAACTCCAACAAGGCCTTGCTGGAGCCCATAGCCGGGATTGAACCGGCGACCTCTTCCTTACCAAGGAAGTGCTCTGCCACTGAGCTATATGGGCAAAAACACTGCTAGCAATGTTTTAAAAACATTAGTTTCGGGAGTAATTGAGCAGACAACAATATCAAGCGGTTTGCTCAGCTCCCAGTTCGTCATGACTGGAGCGGGCGACGAGACTCGAACTCGCGACCCTCAGCTTGGAAGGCTGACGCTCTAGCCAACTGAGCTACGCCCGCTCAATGGTGGTGGGGGAAGGATTCGAACCTTCGAAGGCAAACGCCAACGGGTTTACAGCCCGTCCCCTTTGGCCACTCGGGAACCCCACCTTAACTGGTCAAACGCTGAATATCATGGAGCCGGCGAAGGGACTCGAACCCCCGGCCTGCTGATTACAAATCAGCTGCTCTAGCCAACTGAGCTACGCCGGCAACCCCAATATGTCTTTGTGGACTGAAATTATATGCAAATTGATTTTATATGTCAAGAGTTTATAAAAAGATATTTAAAAAAAACTTATAAAATTCCTAAATAAAACATAATAATAGCACATTGAATGGATGTTACTTTTTGTAAACAATATTTGATCCTTTAGTATTATATTTTAAAAATTTCTGACAGCCCAATCTGTTTCCTGCTTTTTTGGTATAATATTATGGATGAGAAAAATTATTTGGGGTATTTTAAGTTCAACATCACCAAAATAAGTCTTTTGTTGGCCATTGTAATAACGGCGTTTTTTTTTATATTGAGAGTTTTCAACATAATTACAAGAACATCTCTGGCCACTTTCAATACGACCGCTCTGCTTGTTTTTCTTATATTAATGTATGTATGTCTTATAAAGTGCAAACAGAAAATCCTAATGATTCAACTAATCACATATCTTGTAATCATAACATTTATAAGCTTACAGACAGTAATAGCCAAATATAACGTGTTTTTACCGGTATGGATTGATTTTACCGTAATGTCCGCATACATAGCCACCAACAGAAAAATCGCCACATTATTGTCCGTTTACGCTTTTTTGTCACTCACAATCATATATATAAGCGATTTGTATGAAATCGACGCTTTTTCTTTTATGACGCTGCTTTTAAGCCTGTTCGCCTTTTCCCTGCTGGGCTTTTTAATTTCCATACAGCTTGACAAATACGACGAAGAAAACATATCCCAAAGCAAAAAACTGAAAAAACTCGCCATGATAGACGAATTAACACAAATATTTAACAGAAGGGCGTTTTTTAAGCTCGGAGAGCAGATGCTTTATCAGTCATATGCAACAAACAAACAGACAAGCATTATTATGCTCGATATAGACTTTTTTAAAAGAATCAACGATACCTACGGACACAAAGCAGGGGATGTGGTATTAAAAAATTTCGCTCAAAATGTTAAAAAAATCATAAGGAAAAACGATCTTTTCGCAAGAATCGGAGGGGAAGAATTCGCAATTTTGCTGTATGACATAAACAACAACGAAATAACGAATATAGCAGAAAACATATTAAACAGAATCCGAAACACAAAAATAAAACTCGACGGTAAAAATGAGATCAGCATAACGGTCAGTATGGGCGTCTATACGGTAAAAACCGACGACACCATACAAGAAGCCCTTATAAACGCCGACAAGGCGCTATACAAAGCAAAAGTGAGCGGAAGGGACAAAGTAATTTATTTTTATCCGTCTATAAGCTGATTCAAAACAGGAACAATTTTTTCGTATTCGTAAATGTAACCGTGTCTGATATTTTTTATAACAATTTTTTTATTAAGATTGGGAATGTTTTTTAAAAGGTTTTCCGTACATTCTAAAGGAATGACATCGTCATTTTCAATTATCAGCACATTAACGGGCGCTTTTACTTTTCTTACCCATTTATACTCTTCGAATTTATGCCTTACAAGAAAATGGACGGGGAAAAAAGGATATTTGCTTTTTGCTATGTTCACTATCGAATCAAAAGGCGTAATCAAAACAAGTTTATCTACTTTTTTCAAAGATGCGGTATATGCGGCAACCGCGCTTCCGAGACTCCTTCCCATCACAATATCGGGTTTATATTTATCATAAATTTCTGCCGCATATTTCAAAATGCACTTTTCACACGGTTTTCCTCCGCTGCCGTCATACCCGGGATAGTTAAACGCCAGAAAATTGTAATTTTTCATTTTAAAGGCGGTCTTATCCAAAAACTCCAAAACGTTATTCGCATTCCCTCCGAAATAAAGAACAAGAGGCAGTTTTTTACCGTGCTCGACCATTCCGCCTTTTAGCAAAACCCCGTCACCCGTTTTAAAATTAAGAATTTTAACCCCGTTTTGAGGTATGTATTCCTTTGCCCATTTCCGGTTGAATATCTTATCATCCTGCGTAAAATAAAGATATGCCGCCGAAGCGGTGTAGATTAACACCCCGGCAAGTGCGAATATAACCAATGTTTTCATTTCACCTCTTTTTATATTAATATCATATTATAATAAAATTGAAAATTCCCGAATTTAGGACATTTAATCATTTTCCATCGTTCATTTCACATTTGGTATAAGTGTCTGTCACTTAAGTGTAGTATAATAAAGTATAATAAAAAAAAAGGGTTAAAATTCTATTAACCCCTCAAGCGGCGAACTCGCGCTCGCATAAGGCTTTTTAGGAATTCTTCCCGCCTTGTAAGCCGTTCTTCCGGCCATTACCGCATATTTCATAGCTTCCGCCATTGCTATCGGATTTTTTGCCTGAGCTATAGCCGTATTAGTTAAAACCCCGTCCGCTCCGAGTTCCATCGCCACGGCGGCGTCACTTGCCGTACCTATTCCCGCATCCACAATTACGGGAACGTTAACGGCATCTTTTACAAATACAACGTTATATCTGTTTTGAACGCCAAGCCCGCTGCCTATAGGGGCGGCTAAAGGCATAACGGCTGCCGCACCGGCGTTTTCAAGCCTTTTGGCCATAATAGGGTCGTCATTCGTATAAGCCATAACGGTAAAATCCTCTTTTGCAAGCACTTCACAGGCTTTAAGCGTTTCAAGTACATCCGGATAAAGGGTCTTTGCCGTATCTCCGATAACTTCAAGTTTTATAATGTCTATTCCGGTAGCTTCCCTAACAAGCCTGAAAAGCGTAATCGCCTCTTCCGCAGTGGTACACCCTGCGGAATTAGGAAGAATTTTTACATCAGTATCTTTAAAATAATCCATAAGGTTCTCTTCATTCGGATCCATAATGTTCACCCTTCTGACCGCCACCGTTATCATTTCGGCACCGCTTGCGAGAGTGGCGTCACGCGTAGTCTGAAAGTCGGGGTATTTGCCGCTCCCGACTATAAGGCGGCTTGTAAATTCATATTTGCCTATTTTTAAAATATCGCTCATTAAAACTCCTTTAAATTTGTTTTAAAACATTTTTCATTTTTTCCACTTCACATATTCCCATATCTCTTTATCACCGAAAAGACCTTTTCTCGCAAAAAGCATAATTCCCAAAAGAATCAGACTGAAAACCACCATCCTAAGACCCGGTATACCGTGCACCTGACCGACGGACCACGTCGCATCGTCAAGAGGTCTTAACACTTCCATACCGCCTATAAACAGCAGTGTCCCGAGAATCGCCCCGCTCATACTTCCGAGTCCGCCCAAAACTATAATAATCAATAACTGGAACGTCAGCATAAACGTAAACTGATCCGGTGATATTGAGCCGATTGAGCTTGCCAAAAGCCCCCCGCCGACACCTTCGAAAAACGCACTCGTCATAAAGGCGAGCGTTTTGGTTTTAAACGTGTTCACACCCATAGCAAGAGCCGCATCCTCGTCATCCCTTACGGCTTTCATCGCTCTTCCGTATTTGGAATAAACTATATTATAAACAAGCACGACGGTCACAAGAGCCGTAAAGCCTATCCAAAAATAACTTGCAAATCCGGGAATACTGTCAAGCCCCATAGAACCGTTTGAAATTTCCGGATTGTTAATAAGAAATATTCTGATTATAAAACCGAATCCGAGCGTAACGATGGCAAGATAATCCCCCCTCACCCTGAAAACGGGAAAGGCGAGCGTCAACGCCACAAGCGCCGAAACTATGCCGCTTATCACAAGCGTGAAAAAAGGATTCGGTAAAAATATATCCCTGATAAACGGATAAGGATCCGCAATCATATACATATCCGCCTTAACGTCGGGACTGAGCATTAAAAGAGCGGTGACATAGGCGCCTATCGCCACAAAACCGTTGGGTTCGAGGGAAAACTGCCCCGTCACCCCGTTTATCAGGTTATAACTTACCGCCAATATAACAAAAATATACACGTTGCCCAAAACGGTAACGGTGTAATCGTTAAACCATTTCGGGGAAAGATATAAAAAGCCTAAAAATATGACACTAACCGCGGCGATTAACGCAAAATACTTTCCTACGCTCAAATTTTCCATTTTCAGTTTCACTTTTTTCATTTTTAAAACCTTTGTCTTTCAAAATCTATTCCCATAATTCCCGTAGGCTTAAACAATAAAACGAAAATCAGGAAAATAAAGGCAAAAGCGTCTTTCCAGCCTCCAAGTTCCGGAAAGAACCCCGGAATCGCAACTTCCGCAAAACCTAAAATAAACCCTCCTATTACGGCGCCGGTAACACTTCCTATTCCGCCAACAACCGCAGCGGCAAACGCCTTAAGCCCCACAAGCATCCCCATATACGGATCAATACTCGGATAAGCCATCGCATAGGCAATACCTCCCACCGCGGCAAGGGCCGAACCGAGTGCGAACACAAAAGCGATTATTTTATTGGAATCGGCACCCATCAGTTTTACCGTTTGAATATCAAAAGCGAGGGCTCTTATCGCAATTCCTATTTTGGTCCTGTATAAAATATACAACACGATACCCAAAAGAACAAGCGTTAAAATCGGTACCAATATCGTCAATACAGGTACGGTTAACGTTCCCATATGCAAAATATGGGAAAACCATTTAGGAAAATAAAACGCCTGATAAGTACCTCCGAGGTACTGGTTTGCTATCACGTTGAATAAAGACTCCAGAAAAAAAGAAATACCGATAGCCGTTATCAAAAGGGAAATTTTAGGGGCGTTTTTATCCAGAAGCGGCTTATACGCGCTCGCATAAGTCAAAATACCGACCCCGGCCGTAAATACGAGGGAAAACAGTACGGAAACATAAAAATTGAGCCCCATAATCTTAAAAAATATAAAAGCCATAAACGCACCTACCATCATAATATCGCCGTGCGCAAAGTTGATTAACCGCAAAACACCGTAAACAAGCGTGTAACCTATTGCAATAAGGGCGTACATACTCCCTAAAGAAAACCCGTTAACAATCTGCTGAAGAATAAATCCGATATCCATCATTTTTCCTTTTTTTTCATTTCTTTATAAATCTTTTCATATTCCCTTTTCACATCGTCGCTCACTTTCCTTCTCGCCGACACGAAACCGGTGATTTTCCCGTTTTTATCCTTAATGGGCATTACAGCAGCCTCAACCCAGTAATACCTACCGTCTTTTCTCAAATTCTTAATCACCCCGTTCCACTCTTTCCCGGCCAGAACAGTTTCCCACATCTCTTTAAAAATTTGTTTAGGCATATCCGGATGTTTTACGATATTATGGGGTTTTCCAACCATTTCCCCCTTTTTATAGCCGCTTAAGGCCATGAAAACGGAGTTGGTATAAGTAATAACCCCTTTTATGTCGGTTTTGGAGACCACCGGTCTGTCGTATCTGTTGACATCTTCAAACCCGACCTCTTCGTCGATTAAGGCTATTTCACCCATTTATCCCCTTTTTTCGCACACAACCTTGTTTCTTCCGTTCTTTTTGGCAAAATAGACTTTTCTGTCTGCTTTTAAAATCAGGCTTTCCATATTGTCGTTTTGCCTGTCAAATTCACATACACCCGCACTTACGGTGAGTTTCACCTTCTGATTTTCACAAAACTGATATTTCTCAACCAGTTCTTTAAACTCGTTTAACTTTTTACACGCATTTTTACAGTCCGTAAACGGCATAATAATGAAAATTTCCTCACCCCCGTACCTTGAAACAATATCCGAACCCCTGAAATTGCTTTTTAACAGTTCGGCAATCTCCCTTAAAACGCAGTCGCCTATTAAATGACCGTAAGTATCGTTAATTTTTTTAAAAAAGTCAATATCTATCATCGCCACACTTAAAGGAAAGTCGTATCTTTTCGCCTCTTCGATTTTCTGGCTTAAGAATTCCTTTAAATATTCCCTGTTGTACAGTTTTGTCAGAGGATCCGTAATGGATTTTTCATAAAGCTTTTTGTTATTGTCCTCAAGCTCCCTTAAAATAAGCTCTTTTTCCAAAGATATGGCAACGGGTACTGCAATTTTATTTAAAAGCATTTCAAGCAGTTTTTTTTCTTTTTTATTCATATTTTTATCGATTATAATGAAAATATCGCCTATTTTTTTATCGTTTTGCATAAGTTCTTTTTTATACGAATAGTTTTTATCGGTATGTTCTATTTCCACTATTTTATGATCTTCGCTGAAAGAAAAACAGTGCTCAAAACCCGAAAGAGGAGAAATTCCGCATATTTCAATTTTTCTTATGGAAGGAATAACCTTTTTAATGTTGTCAAACAGGTTTCTGAGGACTAAATTGAACGAGCTAAGGGAAACCGTGTCTTTAAAAAACTGTTTTAAAACCTCATCCGTTTTGCTTAAAATATACAAATCGCTTTCATAGTCGTCAAGCAGATAAAGCCCGCATTCCAAATCTTTGAGTTTTTCTATCAACGGATCAATCATATCCCTTTTTATAATAGAACCGTGCTGGGGCGCTATCATAGAAGGGTGCTTTTTTCTCACCTGTGTCATTGCGTGGTGTAAAACCTCACGGCTCGGCATATAATGTTTGTGAAACGGTTTTGCGGCTTCGAAATATTCGTCCGCACTTTTGGCAAAAAGCGAAAACTCCTCAGTAAGCCCCCCGAACAGGTCGCTTGAAAACAGAATTCCCGTTTTTTTGTCATAAGTACAAAAAGCCCCCGGAAAATGGGCATACGGGGTGAATACGAATTCCAACTCCCTTTTTCCCGCCTTAAGTTTCCAGTCGTGTTTGTCTATCAGATAAAAAGGCGTACCCCACATATAATGTTTAAGAAGCATTTCCGTTCTCCAGTGGGTTACTATATAGCGCTCCCCTTTGGGCATAATTTTTTCAAATGTCGAATAACAGCCGACAATATCAGGGTCCTGATGATGCATAATAATATATTTGATGTCCTTAAGATGGATTAAAGAAGTCAGTTTTTCCAAAACGACCGGAAACGTAATCATACTTCCGGGATCTATCAAAATCGAATTACTTCCGTTTTTTATTAAATATACGTGACACTGAAAAGGGTCGTTGGGTATTACATACCCTATCCAGTAAACATTCGGTGCAATTTCAATCGGTTTGCTAAAATCCATTTTTCCTCTTTTTTTTTAATATAAAAACATTAAAAGACACCGGAATGCCGCTTAATGTTTTTACTCCCGAAAGGGAGGGAAAATTAAGGCTTGATAAGTTCTTTAAACACCACTTTTCCGTCAACGATTTTTTCAACAACCGCAGGTTTGTTCACAGGGTTTCCTGTTTTAGGGTTAATTGTCAGATAACCGGTAACGGCTTCAAGATTTTTAGTGTGTCTAATCGCATCGTTAATACACTGTTTGAACTGAAGATTTGTTTTGTTCGCTTTTGTGTCGCACTGTTTAATCGCATTATATATCAAAAGATATCCGTCCGCACCCGTAGCCGCAAAAGCACTCGGAAGTCTGCCGTATTTCGCTTTAAAATCTTTTATAAACTGTTTTGAAAGAGGTGTAGGCGCTTTTGCAGGGTCGAAATGATCCGTATACATTACACCGTTGGCCGCTTTCCCCGCAAGTTTTTTAAGAAGTCCCGGATCCGCGATTCCGTCACCGCCCATTACAGGAGAATTTACGCCGGCGGCTCTGAGCTGTCTTACAAGAAGACCTTCTTCAGGCGCATAAATAGGAGTATATATAAAATCCGGATGAAGTTTTTTAATCTGAGCAACCTGTGCGTTAAAGTCTTTATCCCCGCTGTTTATGAAAAGTTTTTTGAGAATTTTTCCACCCTCTTTTTTATAAGCCTTTTCAAAAGCTTTAGCAAGACCTACGGAATAGTCCTGTTTCATATCGAATACCACAACCGCGGTTTTAAGTTTGTGTTTAAGCGCGTATTTAGCCGCAACAGTACCCTGAAAATCATCCGTAAAACAAGCCCTTGTCAGATATTTGCTTCCTTTTGTAACTCTCGGATTCGTAGCGATTTGAGTAACGGTAGGGGTTTTGGTAGCCCCTGCGAACCTTTTAATCGCCAAACTCATAGAGCTTGCAAGAGGCCCTTCGATAGCCACAACTTTTTCACCGCTTGCGAGTCTTTTATAACCGTTTACCGTCTGAACCTTGTCAAACTGGTTATCAACCACGACCAATACGATTTTGTCTCCGTTAGGAAGTTTATTGTATTTTTCATGAACAAGTTTAATCCCGTCAAGTGTTTTTTGTCCGAATGATGCAATAGGCCCCGTTAAAGGCTGTAAAACACCCACTTTTATATCTTTTGCCATCAATGTACTTGCAACCAGCGCACTAAGCCCGAGTGCTAACAGTTTTTTTTTCATTCACGCTCCTTTTATGTTAAAATTACCCAAGTATTATACCAAAAATGAAATTACTATAAAAAAGGGATTTAATGATAGATTTAAAGCTTCTTGAAAAAGATTTCGAAACCGTAACAAAGAGGTTGAAACTAAAAGGCGTGGACGAAAAAAACCTTGAAGAAATCAAAAATTCATTCAAAGAAAAAAAAGAGATAAAAACAAAGCTCGACAAACTTTTAGAACAAAGAAACATACTGTCCAAACAAATCGGAAACTTGATGAAAAACGGACAAAAAGAAAAGGCCGAAGAGGTTAAAAAAGAAGTAAACGCATTAAAAGAGAATATTTCGACTCTTGAAGAGAAATTAAAAACGCTTGAAGAGGCTTTATTGCAAAAAGCCCTTATCATTCCCAATATCCCGGATGAAGACGTACCGGTGGGAAAAGACGAAAACGAAAACGTGGAAATCAAAAGAGCGGGTGAAATTCCCAAGTTTGATTTTGACCCCAAACCCCACGATGAAATCGGCGAAAAATTTGGCTGGCTCGATTTCGCAAGAGGTGTAAAACTGGCGAAAAGCCGTTTCACCGTTATGAAAAAAGACGCCGCAAGACTTGAAAGGGCTCTTATCAATTTCTTTTTGGATCACAACAGGGAATGGGGATTCGAAGAGGTTTACGTTCCGTTTATCGTTAACAAGGAAACAATGACGGGGACGGGACAGCTTCCGAAATTCGAAGAAGATCTGTTTAAAATCGAAAACGAGGATTTATACCTCATTCCGACTGCCGAAGTACCGCTGACAAACCTATTCAGAGACGAAATCATCACCGATTTGGAAAAACCCATAAAACTAACGGCTTACACACCGTGTTTCAGAAAAGAAGCCGGAAGCTACGGAAAAGACACCAAAGGTATTATAAGACAGCATCAGTTCGACAAAGTGGAACTCGTGGCCATTACAAAACCCGAAGAGAGCGACAAAATGTTTGATGAAATGGTCGAATGCGCATCAAACGCGCTTGAAAAATTAGGGCTTCCCTACAGGCAGCTTATGCTCTGTACGGGGGATTTGGGGTTCAGCGCGGCTAAAACGATAGATCTAGAAGTATGGATTCCCTCCCAAAACAGGTATAGGGAAATAAGCTCGGTATCAAATACAAGGGATTTTCAGGCAAGAAGGGCTAAAATCAGATACAAAGAAGGCAAAAAAAACAGACTCGTACACACGTTAAACGGCAGCAGCCTGGCCGTGGGAAGAACTCTTGTAGCCATAATGGAAAATTATCAGACAAAAGACGGAAACGTTAAAATTCCCGAAGTACTCAAAAAATATTTATAAGGTGAACGGTGGCGGAGGAAAAAAATCAGGAAGAAAACGTAATCATAATAGAAGAGGACGGGAAAAAAAGAAATAAAAACCCTGTCATTCTTCTCATAATACTGTTATTAATTACGATTATTCTGCTGCTGATACTCGCCGCCGTACTAATAACACATAAGAAAAAACAAAACCGGCTCCCTTCGGATGAAATCGTAAAAATAACAAAAAAACTCGAAAAAAAAAGAATCGTCCAAAAAGACGCCATAAAACAGCTGATAAAAAGAGCAACCATACTATACGAAAAAGGAGAAAAGGAAAAAGCCCTTCAGATACTCAACAAACTTTCAAAATATTCCGAAGCGCTTTCCTATTATAATTTAGGGGTAATAAAACTTGAAGAAAAAAATTATAAAAAAGCCCTCGAATTTTTTCAAAAAGCAATAAAAAACAAAGACAACAGGGTATTAAGCGCAATAAACGCAACCTACGCCGCCTTAATGCTTAAAAACAAAAAACTGTTTGACTACTACAGAAATTTGGCTTATACGTTTTTGCCGGAAATAGCACAGTCAAAAAGCTACCCTTACTATTACGCGGTAGTGATGTATTATATGGGATACGAATTCGAGGCAATTCCCGCTCTGCTTACAAAAAACCCTTATAAAAAGGAATCGGAAAAACTTTTAAGCGCAATTTACGGATATTACGGAAACTTTGCAACGGCCCAGAGTATGGAGGAAAACAGCTTTTTAAAAGGAATGTCCCTGGCAAGAATGAAAGAATATTCCCTTGCAAGGGATTATCTCTCAAACTCCGATTCGAACCGCTCGAAATTCGCATTAGCCCTTATAGATTTAAAACTCTCTTTATTCAAAGAGGCATCTAAAATTTTAAAAGAGTTTCAGGACAACAATATTTACCCCATAACCGTATATCTAAAACCGACCCTATTCGAAACCAAAACGGCACAGCGGGAATTTAAAAAATCATTCCTGAAAAACAAAGAGGATTTTTACGATCTGTTCTTTTTTTACGCCCCTTATAAGGTTTTCAATATGAACCAGACCATTTCATATCTAAAAAAAGGTATAGCGGGAATCCCCATAGGGGCAATAGAAGAATCCCAGACATATCTAAGCAAAAGTGCCACATATTCGGCTTTAAACATTAAAATATCCCATGCGTTAAAACTTGCCCTAAACGGTCACATATACCTTGCCAACAAACAGTTCAAAAAACTGATAAAACAAAAAGACACGTCTTATATCCTTCACTATGATCTGGCGTTAACATACGCACAATTAGGGGATTACAAAAATGCATACAAACATTTTCTAAGAGCCTACCACCTGAATCCGAACGACTTAAAAAGCGGAATTTACGCCCTTATGGCACTGGGTAAACTAAAAAAAACGAACGAATACCTTGTTTCGTCGATAAAAGAGGATTTAAACGACAACACCATCCTTGAAGCTGGAATGCTCGCAATAACAAGAAACAATACGGTGAAAATGGCCGCTTTTTTAGAAAAACCCGATAAAAACAACCCTCTTTGGATTATTACAAAAATAACCTGTAAAACACTGCTCGGAAGGGATTTCAAATATGACGCGCTCAGACTGAAAAGTATGTATCCCAAAGAAATAATCGCAAATCTGCTCTATTTTTACGCAAACAACAAAGACCTTCCCGTTTATAAAATAGCACTAAATTACCAGTCCCTCTTTTTTTCACAAAAATTTTATATGAACGATTTTTATTACGGAGCGAAAATAGTAAGGGACTGGTATTTCACATTTGCCAAAATTTCGGGTCTGCTGAACAAAGTAAGACTGGCTTTGATAAACAAGACAAAAAAAGAAAACTTCGATCTGATTTCCATATTAAAAAGAGTGGCTTTTGCGGATTTATACACCAAACATTTTGAAGAGGCTTATGTCATATACAACGATCTGATAAACAATAAAAACATTTCCGACCCTTATACACTCTACCATGCGGCCGTTGCAGCGATAGGAGCGGGACATCATGCCAACGCGGTGGCGTTAATGGAACTTGCAAAACTTAAAAATCCCAATTTTTACGAACCCAGATATGGTCTCGGTCTGCTGTGGCAGGAAGCCGGAAACCTGAGGGCCGCGGCAATACAGTATTCCAAAATCCCCGACGGGTTTGAAAGCAGATATTTCGACTTTAACATTGTAAACGAAAAATAACTATAACATCCCGTAAACTGTTGCACATAAAACTATTTAACATTATTTTAACCCTTTTTGTTGTATAATCTCAATAAAAAAAGAGGAGGTTTTATGAAATTCAGCTCAAAAGATTTCGGAGGGAAGCCCACGGAAATTAATTTACAGCAAAAAAGTGCGGATTATACCCAAACCGGCGAAATAAGCGATATTAATGCGTTTGTAAAAAGAACCTACCAGCTGCTTGCAGGAAGTCTGATAGCCGGGGCCGTCGGCGCTTACGTGGGAATGGGGTTCGTCGGAAATATGGTCAACTACGCGACCGGTTCGCTTACTTTTACATATTGGGGCGCGGTTATTTTGGAATTTATTCTGCTTTTCGGTGTATACGCGGCAAAAAACAAAACCCCTCTTAATCTAGTACTGCTTTTCGCCTTTACTTTTATGACGGGATTCACGCTCGCCCCGACTCTGGCAATGTTTATAGCCAAAAATATGGGTTATGTCATAGGGGAGGCTTTCGGTCTTACCGCCGTGGCATTTGCTGCGCTTACCATATTCGCCATGAATACGAAAAGAAACTTTACCACAATAGGTAAAATTTTATTTATTACTTTAATCATTATGATTGTGGCGAGCATTGCAAATATTTTTCTTCATCTTCCTATGCTTCAGCTCGCAATTGCAAGTGTGGGTGCGGTACTTTTCAGTTTCTTTATTTTATACGACACTCAAAACATCATAAGAGGAAACGTATCAAGCGAAATAGAAGCGGCGGTTGCGCTTTATCTGGATTTTCTGAATCTTTTCATTTCACTTCTTCAGATTTTAGGATTTTTAAACAGTGAAGAGTAATCCTCCTCTTTTCCGCACCGTTGATGCGAACATAAACAGATATAAAGAAGGCATAAGGGTAGTTGAAGACATTTTAAGATACGAATTTAATTCCCCCATTGCAAAAGAACTCAAAAAATTAAGACATATTAAAATCCCGGATTACGAAAAATACGTAAAATACAGGGATTCGGCAAACGATATTTTAAAACCTTCCGTCAAATCCGAACTAAAAAGAGATTGCGTAAAAGACATTATTGTTTCAAATTTGAAAAGATCTCAAGAAAGTGCAAGGGTTTTGGAAGAAATTTTTAAAATTTTTGATATAATAACATCTGAAAAGTTCAAATCAGCGAGATATTCGCTTTACAACCTCGAAAAAGAGATACTGAACCTTCTGGGGACATAGCTCAGCTGGTAGAGCACCACGCTGGCAGCGTGGTGGTCACGGGTTCGAGTCCCGTTGTCTCCACCATCATATATTCCTAAAACTACGTAGTTTCGGCATCTATGAAAAACAATAAAAAATATGTCCCCCAAAAATAACAGGTGTGCTTAATTGTTTACCGTGCGATATATACTCAATTAATCGTTTAGTTTTGTTTAGCAGTGTTTAGTTTTCTTGGAAACTTTTGGAAACTTTAAAAGTCGTGTTTCCTTTTGTTTCCTTTTCGAAAATCTTGTTGCCTTTTACTGCGTTTGCCTGTTGACTTTTGTTGACTTTTGAAATTTCCTGTAAACTTTTGTCAACTTTTTCTGATAACCCATTCACTTTTACAGGTAAAAGCTGGGAATTTGTGTTGCTTTTTTCACTTGTAGCTGGAATTATACCAAACCACAAATCATTCCTTACAATCAAATTTAGAATTCCAACTTTCTATAATCCAATGAAACCCACAAAGTTGTTTTATATTTTCTTTGTTTTTCATATAATTTGTTAAAGCTTCATCAATTAATTTTT
>NZ_JBMYAU010000070.1:0-17466 GCF_053994455.1 Nautilia sp.
GTGCTTTTAGATATCCGAGGGGAGCTTTTAAGCTTCCGGATGGAATTTTTGAAGCTAAAGATTTTGAGCTTGGAAAAGGTGAAATTTTAATAGATAATGAAAATATTATGTTTATTGCATATGGAAACGGAGTAGGGAAAGCATACAGGATTTATGAAATTCTTAAACAAAAAGGGATTGATACCGGTCTTTTGGATTTAAGATTTGTAAAACCGTTTGATAAAGAACTTTTAAAATCACTTGAAGCTAAAAAATGGTTTGTAATAAGTGACAATGCTAAAGAGGGCGGAATAGGGGAAATGTTAAGTGAGTTTGCAAATGAAGAAAAACTTGAAGTGGAAATTAAGAGTTTTGAATATCCGGATAAATTTATACCTCACGGAAATGTTGACGAGGTTGAAAGATTTTTAGGTTTGGATGAAAAAAGTATCGCTGAAAGAATAGAATCCGATGTTAATAAAGGATTGTTTTATAAAATTAAGAATATGATATAATAAAAAAAATAAAAGGAGTTTAAAATGATAAAAATGGAAGAACTCATTAAAGTCGGAATCGGAAGTGCGTTACTTGCAAAAGAAAAATTTGAAGAACTGATAGAGGAAGCAAAAAAAAGAGGTGAGCTTACTGAAAGCGAAGCCCAAAATCTTATTAATGAGCTTAAACAAGAATCTGAAGATAAATTAAAAGAGCTTCAGAATATGATTAAAGAAGAAGTAAAAAAACAGTTAAACGATCTTGGTGTTGCAACAAAAGAGGACATTGAAGAACTTAAAAAAGAAATAAAAGAGTTAATCAGCAAAAATAATGAAAAATAATCTTTATAAATTAAAAAGAACTCATGAGATAATTTTCATTTTAACAAAATACGGTTTCGGGGATTTGGTAGAAGCCGTAGGAGTGAGTGTCAATTATAAAAAAAAACCAGATTATAAAATCAAAAGACGTGAGAGAATCAGAAAAGTAATCGAAGAACTCGGCCCCACTTTTATAAAACTTGCCCAGTTTCTTTCATTAAGACCGGATTTAATCTCTTTGGAACTGGCAAAAGAACTTGAAAAACTCCAAGACAGTGTATCCCCGCTTCCTTTTGAAGAAATGGAAAATGTTTTAATGGAAGAACTTGCGGAAAAATATAACGATTTTGAAAAAAATTTTAAACTTATTGCAAGCGCATCCATAGGACAGGTTTATAAAGCTGCATTAAAAAGCGGCGATACTGTGGCTGTAAAAATTTTAAAACCCGGTATTGAATCAAAAATTTATTCGGATATTTCAATATTGATGGATTTTGCCAAGCTTCTAAAGGAAAAATTTTTAATATACGGGATAGATACCGTTAAAATTATGGAAGAGTTTGCGGTTTCTATTAAAAGGGAGCTTAATTTTAATTTTGAAGCGCTTAATTTGAAAAGGTTTGCTTCCAATTTCAAAAACAGTTCCTATGTTAAAGTGCCAAAACTGTATGAAAAATACTGTTCAAAACGCGTTTTAACAATGGAATATATTGATGGTATTAAGGTTTCTGAAATTGAGAAATTAAAAAAAGCCGGTTTTAATTTGAAAGAGATTGCGATTAAAGGATTTAATGCTTTTTGCGAACAGATTTTTATACACAGATTTTTTCATGCGGATCCTCATCCCGGGAATATTTGGGTAAGTGACGGAAAGATTGTGTTTTTGGATTTTGGAATAATGGGTAGGTTTAGTGAAGAAGATGCGAAGAATTTAATGGAGTTTTTTTATTTTGTTATTAATAAAAAAGAAGAAGAAGCGGCATTGTGTGTTTTGAAGCTTTCTAAAACCGGTGATAATGTCGATATTTCTTCTTTTAAAAAAGAAATGTCTGATATAATCTCGATGTATTTTTACTCTTCACTGAAAGATTTGGAATTAAGAGCCGTGATTAACGATATTTTAAGGATTATGAACAGATATAAAGTTTATTTAAAAGAAGAAAATTATCTGTTGGCAAAAGCTGTTGTAACTATTGAAGGGGTTGGCAAAAAACTTTATCCCGAATTTAATGCGGTTAAACTTATCAAACCTTTTATAGCAAAACATTATAAAAAATTTGCTTTTTCGGATTTTTTTAAGCAGTCATATTTATTAAATTTGGAGTTTAAAGAGCTTTTGTTTAATTCTCCAAAAGATATTAAAGAGATTATTAATAAACTTAAAAACGGAAAATTAAAAATCGAATTTGAACATATGGGGCTTGACGATTTTGAAAAAACGATTAACAGCTCGGCAAATCGACTTTCAATAGCCATAATCATAGCCGCTATTTTAATAGGTTCGTCTATGATATTAAGTGCTAAAATTCCGCCTTTGATTTACGGCGTCTCCGTTTTTGGAATAGCCGGATTTGCTTTTGCAACGATAATGGGGATAATACTTATTTTTATTTTTATGGGGAAAGATAAATGAATATTAAGACTTTAAAAGAGTTTGCAGCTGAAATTTCATATATTAAGATAAATTTAAACGGTTTTGTTATCGTTGATATTGAAAATAGGGTTTATGTTTTTGATAAAGATTTTAAACTTAAAAACGGGTTTAAAATCAAACTGCCCCAAAATAAACCTTCCGAAAATACTATTGACGTTGATGAAGGGTTTAATTATCTTTTACTGTCGGTTCCGAATAAGCCGTTAACACTTTGGGATATTAAAAACAAAAAGCTTATAAACAAATATGAATGGCATAGGGGCGATGTTTTAAGTGTGGTTTTCGGTGAAAATTATTTTGCAAGTGGCGGGGTGGACGGAAAAATATTTTTATACTCCCTCGCTCTTCGTGAGATGGTTTCCAAAATGGCAAGACATAAGGATTTCATAACCGATTTGACATTCGGTGAAGATGAGATATACGCCTGTGGCTATGATAAAAGCGTGCTTTTTGTGGATCTGTATTCCTTGAAAAAAACGGTAAGGTTTTTGCATCTCAAAAAAACCGTAAAAATTGAAAATAAAGGTTTTTTAACGAGCGCTTCGGAATATTCGGATATTATCAAGTGGAATGCGGAAACGAAAGATGTAAAAGACAAATTAAATCTTTATGAAAAGTTTAATGATTTTTTTATATATGAAAAGTATCTTTTCATTGCGGTCGAGGGAAGAATAGTATTGTATGATTTGGAAAACGAGGTTTTTGTTAATGAAAGGTTTTTAAATGTTGAAGCTTCGAAAATAGCTGTTTATGGCGACCGTCTTTATATTGTCAGGGAAAATGTGCTGGAGTGTATGAAACTGAATGATGAAAACGAAATTTTGGATATGATATTAAAAGGTGATTATAAAAAAGCGTACGAGGCGGTTCTTCTCAATCCTTTTTTAAAAAAAACCCAAAGTTATGCGAAACTTGAAATTTTATATAAAAAAAGCCTTCTAAAAGCCGTTAAATATTTTGAAAACGGATTAAAGTCAAAGGCGGTGGAATTATTGAAGCCTTTTATGGGTGTTTTGGAAAAAAGGGAGGAAATTTCAAAGTTAATTGCCGGATACGAGCATTTTCTGAAATTCAAAAAAGCTTTTGAAAACAGAAATTTTGCACTTTTTTACCATTTGGCTTCCCAATATAAAATACTGAGAAAGACGAAGTATTTCCAGATTGCCGAAAAAGAATGGGAACTTAAATTTGAAGAGGCGAAAAAAGCGGTGCTGGACGGCAATGTTTCTTTGGCGGAGGAAATTTTGCGTGATTTTCTTCCGGTTTCCGAAAAAAGACCCCTGATAAATATACTGTTGAAAAAAGCCGGACTTTTGCAAATGTTAAAAGAAAAACTTGCCAAAAAGGATTTTGGCGGTTTTTTCGCTCTTGTAAAAGAACATCCCGAACTGAGGGATACTAAAGAATATAAAAATGTAATGCATTTCGCCGAAAAATTATACGGTGCGGCATTGCGGGCTTTGGAAGAGGAAAGGTTTAAATACGTACTTAAAATTTCCGAAATTTTAGAAAACATTGAAGGTTACGAAGTAAAGGCAAAGGAACTGCAGTATCAAGCGCTCATATCACTCGATTTTCTGAAAATATTTCAGGACGATAAAAATAAAGCCTTCGAAATGGTTGAAAAATATCCTTTTTTAAAAAAATTAAAAGCGTACAGAATTTACGAGGAACGCTGGAGAAAAAAACTTGAAGAAGCTGAAAAAAGCGCTTTTCAGGGTAAAATAAAGAGCGCCCTTGAAGAGTTGAAGGAATATGAGTATGTGTATGCAAAGAGACCCAGAATAAAAAATATGATTAAAAGCGCCTATTTAAATCATATAAAAAACACCGGGAATAAGGAACTAATTAAAAAATATTTAAAGGTATTCGGAAAAGACGATGAAATTGCAAAACTTGCCTCAAGTGTTTCATAAAAACCGTTTTTCGCTTGTTTTGTCGGGAGGCGGAGCTTTGGGGTTTGCCCATGCCGGGATAATACGCGCTCTCGAAAAAGAGAATTTAATTCCGGCTGAAATCGTTGGCAGCAGTATGGGGGCGGTGATAGGCGCCTGTTATGCAGTGGGAATGAAAAGTGGGGAGATAAAAAACCTTATTTTAAAATTCCATTCATATACGAAGTGGCTGAGGCCGTCCCTTGCAGACGGTTTTGTAAGTATAAAAAAAATATATGAAATTTTTGAAGAGGTTTTCAGAGAGGAAAAAATTGAAAATACGCAAATTCCTTTAAAAATCATTTCTTATTCCCTTACGGATAACGAATGTGCCGTATTTGAAGAAGGCTTAATAAAAGACGCGTTGACCGCGTCGATTTCGGTTCCCGGGATTTTCGAAAGTGCAAAAATAGGGGACAAAGAATATGCGGACGGCTGCCTTTGCGAAAACCTTCCGGTTTCGTTTGCTAAATATTCCTATGTTTTGGCGGTTAATGTACTAAACGGCAGGAGAATGGATACGGACAGAAAAATAAAAAATTGCGGTATGTTTGAAAGACTGGAACTGTTTACAAGGATATTGTTGCAAAAGCAGAGCGAATGTGTGTTGAAAACTCAGTATAACAGACGGATTTTTTTAATCGAACCGGAGTTGAAAAATTTTAATATGTACGATTTTAACAAAACCGAAATTACGAATGTCGGGGATTTTTTCGGAAAATGGCTGGAAAGTTAAAATTTTTTAACCGCTTATGATAAAAAGTTTATTAGAGGAGGATTATCGTAGATAGATAAATGGTACCGGCGGTGGGACTCGAACCCACATGGGCAGAGCCCATCGGATTTTGAGTCCGACGCGTCTACCAGTTCCGCCACGCCGGCACGGAATGAAATTATAGCCATAATTTATATAAATTTCAAGAATTTTGATAAAGAAATATAAGAAATTTTGTAAAGACGGGAAAAAGAACTTATTTGTTTAAAAGTTCTTTTAATTTTTTACCTACTTTGAATTTTACCGATTTTGTTTCAGGAATTTGAACCTCTTTATCGGTTCCCGGCACTCTTGCAACTCTCGGGGCTCTTGTAACCACTTCAAAGCTTCCGAATCCTATGAAACTGACTTTTTTCCCCTCCTTTAGCGCTTCTTCCATTGTTTCGATGGTTGCGTCTATAACGGCGTTTACATCTTTTTTACTTAAACCGGATTTTTCCGCTACCGCTGCAATCAGTTCAGACTTTTTCATTTTTCCTCCTTTTTAATTGGGTGCAAAAAATTTTACTCTTTTTTTTTACCAAAAATCAAGTGTTTCGGGCATTTTTTGATATAATTTTGTTAAAAAAGGCTTAAAATGGACGCATGCGAGCTGCCGAGCGCTAAGAAAACGGAGAGCAAACTGTGTGACGTGCTAAAAAACTCCAAAACCGTTGTGGTTGTGGGTCTTTCCCCTAAAGAGCACAGAGCTTCGAACCAGGTTGCCAAATATATGCAGGAAAACGGATATAAAATCATTCCGGTATATCCGAGGGAAGAAGAAATTTTAGGTGAAAAAGTTTACAGAAGCCTCGATGAAATAGATTTTGAAGTTGATATCGTGGACATATTCAGAAAAGGCGAAGACACCCCTCCTATTGTTGAAAAGGCTGTAAAAATGAAAGGTGTCAAATGTGTGTTTTTACAAGAGGGTGTCTTTAGTGCCGAATCAAAAAAGATTGCCGAAAAGGCGGGTGTTTACTATATAGAAGACAGATGTATAATGGTTGATCATATCAGATGTAAAAAAGAGGGGCTTTTATGATACCTTTTGAAAAAATAAAAACGGCCAATGAAAGAATTAAAAAGGTGGTTTATAAAACGCCTTTTGCGTATGCTCCCGTTCTTTCCCAGAAAGTGGGCAACGAAATTTATTTAAAAAAAGAGAACCTTCAGATTACAGGGGCTTTTAAATTAAGGGGCGCTTTTAACAAAATAGCCTCCATTCCCGAAGAAAAGAGAAAAAGGGGCGTAATAGCGGCAAGTGCAGGAAATCATGCCCAGGGTGTGGCTTTCAGTGCCAATTATTTCAACGTACCGGCTATTATAGTTATGCCCGAAGCCACTCCTCTTACAAAAGTGACGGGGGTTAAGGAGTTCGGGGGAGAAGTGGTGCTGGCTGGCAACAATTACGACGAAGCGTATGAATATGCCGTTGAGCTCGCGAAAGAAAAAGGGCTTGAGTTTATACACCCTTTTGCGGATGACGAGGTAATAGCCGGACAGGGCACTATAGGTATAGAAATTTTAGAGCAGATCCCGGATCTTGATTATATTGTCGTTCCCATAGGAGGAGGCGGTCTGATAAGCGGTATCGCAAGTGCAGCCAAGCAGATAAACCCCCATATAAAGGTTATCGGCGTAACGGCCGCCGGGGCACCAGCTATGAGGCTCAGTTTTCTTTCGGGAAGCGTTCAGGATACCACGTTTGTAAAAACGATAGCCGACGGTATAGCCGTAAGGGATACGAACCCTAAAATGTACGCGCTTGTAAAAGAGGTTGTGGACGATATTGTGGAAGTTGACGACGAAGAGATTGCAAACGCTATACTATTTTTAATGGAAAGACAAAAAGTGGTCGTGGAAGGCGCCGGAGCCGTGGGGGTTGCCGCTCTTTTACATCATAAAATAAAATTCACCGCCCCTAAAAAGGTAGGTGTCGTTTTGAGCGGGGGGAATATCGATGTCACTATGATTAATCTTATTATAGAAAAAGGTCTGTTAAAATCCCACAGAAAAATGAAACTTATCATAAGGCTTGTCGACAAACCGGGTTCTCTTCAGAAGCTTACGGAAATACTTGCGGCGGAAAAAGCCAACATTGTACAGATAGGATACGACAGAACCGATTTGAACCTGGCCATAGGAGATGCGAACGTAACCATAGCCCTTGAAACGAGGGGTCTTGAGCACCAGGAAGCCATTAAAAGGGCTTTACACAAAAACGGTTATAAGTTTGTAGTCGAATAGAATCAAAAGAAATAAATTTTAAGGAGAATTAATGAGTAAATATGAAGTGGTGATAGGACTTGAAGTCCATGTCCAGCTGAACACCAAAACAAAAATTTTCTGCAACTGCGCCACAAGTTTCGGGGATGAGCCGAACACCAACACATGTCCCACGTGTCTCGGGCTACCGGGAGCTTTGCCGGTACTTAACAAAGAGGCCGTAAAAAAGGCCGTTATGTTTGCAAAAGCGGTAAACGCCGAAATTAACAAAAAATCTATTTTTGCCAGAAAAAACTACTTTTATCCGGACCTTCCCAAAGGTTATCAGATCAGCCAGTTCGAAATTCCCATAGTTTCAAAAGGATACCTTGAGATAGAAGTCGGCGGAGAAAAGAAAAAGATAGGTATCACAAGGGCACATCTTGAAGAAGATGCCGGTAAAAACATCCATGACGGCGATGTAAGCAAAGTGGACTTAAACAGGGCGGGCACACCCCTTCTTGAAATAGTGAGCGAACCCGATATGAGAAGCAGCGACGAAGCGATAGCCTATCTTAAAAAGCTTCACGCCATCGTTAAATATTTGGGAATAAGCGACGCGAATATGCAAGAAGGCTCTTTCAGATGCGACGCAAACGTGTCGGTAAGACCTAAAGGACAAAAAGAGTTCGGAACGAGGGTTGAAATTAAAAACATCAATTCTTTCAGGTTTATAAAACAGGCGATTGAGTATGAAATCGAAAGGCATATAGAAGCGTACGAATATGACGAATATGAAGAGGAAGTGGTACAGGAAACGAGGCTTTTCGATTCGAAAACCGGAGAGACGAGAAGTATGAGAGGAAAAGAGGAGTCTGCCGATTACAGGTATTTCCCGGATCCGGATCTTCTGCCGCTTGAAGTGCCCGATGAGTTTTTTGATATAGAAATACCGGAACTTCCGGATGAAAAAAAAGAAAGATATATGAGCGAATTCGGGCTTAAGGAGTACGATGCCGGAGTTTTGACGGCGGAACCTGAGCTTGCGGCTTATTTTGAGGATATGGTTAAAAGGGGATGCGAACCGGTTATGGCAAACAACTGGCTGGCCGTGGAGCTTCTCGGAAGACTTAACAAAGCGGGACTGTCCATTGAAACGTCGCCTGTAGGCAGCGAAAAACTTTCAATGCTTGTTTTGAGAATCAAAGATGCGACCATAAGCGGGGCGGGAGGTAAAAAGGTGCTCGATTTACTGATGGAGGAAGATATAGAAGTGGATGTTGCCATTGAAAAACTCGGCCTTAAACAGGTGAGCGACGAAAGCGCCATTGAAAAAATGGTTGATGAAATCCTTTCTGCTAATGAGGACAAAGTGGCGGAATACAAAGCCGGAAAGGAAAAACTGTTCGGGTTTTTTGTAGGTCAGGTTATGAAAGCGAGCAGAGGAAAGGCCAACCCGCAGGTGGTTAATAAAATTTTAAAAAGCAAGCTCTCTTGAATTTCAAAAAAGTAATTATAAAAGCCCTTGTGGCTTTTGCCTTTTATCTTGACAGTAATCTCAGGTATAAAAAAATCAAAGGTTTTTTCCGCAAGCTTATGAACGATGATGAATACATTTTTAAAAAAGCTTTTGATTTTTTTATGCTTTTGCTTGTTATATCAAGCGTGGGGATACTTCTTTACGATATAAAACACAGATTGAACCCCTGGATAGAAAACTTTGATTTTTATGTGGTTACCACAATTTTTGCCGTTGAATATATAATAAGGCTCTGGGTATATAACGACACCCATAAAATTATACTTGAAGAATATGAAGAATCCACGTTTTTGGAAAGGGAATTTTCCATAAAAAACGTTGTGAAAAAAGCGCTTTTGAAAAAATGGGAATATATCAAATCCCCTTTTGCGATTATCGATTTTCTTGCGATTCTTCCGGGATTCAGATCTTTAAGGATACTCAGAATTTTCGTTATATTCAGACTTTTTAAAGTTTTGCGGTACACAAAAAGCATTAACACGTTTTTAGAGGTCCTCGCAAACAAAAAATTCGAGCTTACCATATTACTGCTTGCCGTAGGATTCGTCACTTTTATAGGAGGGGTGGTCATTTATGTTTTCGAAGCGCACACCAATCCGAAAATAGTGACGATATTCGATGCGATATACTGGTCTTTGATAACCATTTCCACCGTAGGATACGGCGATATTACCCCGGTTACGGAAGAGGGCAAGGTTCTTACCATGTTTTTGATTATAGTGGGAATCGGGTTTATTTCTTTTTCAACCTCCATTATAGCCTCCGCTTTTACGGAAAAACTTCAGGAACTGAAAGCTGACAGGGTGTTCAGGATTATTAAAAATATGAACGACGCCTATTTGATATGCGGTTATTCGAATGAAGCCGAGATTCTTGCGGAAAGATTCAGACACGACGGTGTGGATTTCGTTATTGTCGATATGGATGAGGAGAGGGTTCAGAAGGCATCTTCTAAGGGATATATATCTTTAAAGGGGGATGTTACTCAAAAATCTTTTTTGCAGGTACTTGATTTTAACAAAATCTCAAAAATTTTCGTTCTTACCAATAACGATATCAGCAATTCGTTTATTGTATTGAGCGTTAAGGCGTATTCTAAGGGTGCCGAAATAATTTCACTCGCAAACGACGAAAGAAACGTCAGCAAAATAAAAAAAGCAGGTGCCGATTATGTTGTGGTGCCATCGACAGTTACGGCTTTGCTTACGGCGGAATATATAGGCAACCCCATAACGTTTGAGGTTATAGACGCCATTTTAACGGAAAGAAGAAACGCCATTATAGATGAAATTATCGTTATTAAAGACTCCATACTTGACGGTAAAATTGTCGGAGAGATAGATTTCGACAGATTTAAAATAATACTTTTCGGTGTTTTGAAAAGGAACGAATCCCCTCTTTTAAACGAAACTCTGCAGATAGAAAAGGGGCATTTTTATTTCAACCCGCCTTTTGATTTGAAACTTGAAGAGGGTGACATACTTGTGATAATGGGTTACAGTGTGAGTGTAAATTACTTTAAATACCAGATAGAAAGAAGCAGTATATGAGAATAGCTATTTTCGGGTTTGACGATTTCGGTGAAAGGGTAGCTAAATTTTTAAATAAAAAAGACATTGTCGTCGTTGTACTTGATGAAAAGGAAGAGGCAAGGGCGAGGGAGAAACTTTACGACGTTGTTAAACTGCATAATATAGACGATGACGAAATTGCGAAAATAGAGGATTTTGACATAGCCATTGCCGTTTTCCACGACGAGGATAAAAACCTTTTCTTGTGTCTTACATTAAGGGATCTTTTTCCGGGTAAAAAAATAATCGCCAAAGTCGCCGACAAGGACAACGAATACAAATATAAACTTGCGGGGGTGAGCAAACTTATAAACCCTTTCGAAGTAACCGCCAACAGAATAATGACCATTTTAAAAAAACCGCTGACACTTAAGGTTATAGAGGAGATTATCTTTCAGGACAATAAACTTTCCTTTGCGGAAATAACGATTCCTGCAAACTCGTTTTTGGACAAAAAATATATAAAAGACGTTTTTAAGGATATTTCTTCTCTGTATAATCTTCTTATAATCGGTATAGTCGATAAAGAGCTTTCTCAAAACGTTCAGTTTGTGACAAAAGGATATAATCATAAAATTGACGAGGGTGATATACTTATAGTGGTGGGGGACGTAGAAGAAATTGCAAGATTCAAAGAAGATTTGAAAAATTTTCACGGAGGTGTAAAATGATTTCTGTAATAGGCAGCGGTGCATGGGGAAGCGCTTTGTATTATGCGCTTAAGCTTAAAATAAAAAACGCGCTGATTACTTCACGCAGAAAAAGGGATATTGAAGGTTTTGTACCGCTGAAAAAAGCGCTTCAAAACGAATATATATTAATAGCGATAGCCTCTCAGTCCGTTAAGGAATTTTTAAAAACGGTGGATTTGTCCAAAAAGAAGGTACTGGTCGCAAGCAAGGGGATAGATAACGAAGAGCTCAAATTTTTAAATGATATTTTTGAAGAATATGTTAAAAAGGAGAACCTCGCATTTATTTCGGGCCCTTCATTCGCAAAAGAGGTTAAAGAAAACAAACCCACCGCTCTTGTGATAGCTTCTGAGAATATAGCTCTTGCCGAAGAATTTAAGGCTTTTTTCCCGTCTTTTTTGAAAATATACACCGATACGGATGTTGCCGGCGTGGAGGTTGCAGGCGCTTATAAAAACGTAATAGCCATAGCAGCGGGAATCTGTGAGGGGCTTGAACTCGGAAAAAATGCAAAAGCCGCCCTTCTTGCGAGGGGACTTGTGGAAATGGAAAGGTTCGGAAGATTTTTCGGTGCGAAAAAAGACACGTTTTTAGGCGTTGCGGGGGCTGGGGATCTGTTTTTAACGGCCAATTCCACAATGAGCAGAAACTACAGGGTCGGACTTAATCTCGCCAAAGGCAAAATACTTGCTGACATATTAAACGAACTCGGTGAAGTGGCGGAAGGGGTGTATACTACAAAAGCGATATATAAACTTTCCGAAAGAAACGGTATTTACACACCTATTGCAAACGAAGTGTATAAAATAATTTATGAAAACAAAAAACCGGTCACATCACTGCGGGATCTGCTTAAATAACCCCGCAGAGGGAGGAAATTATTTTGCTTTTTTTACCGCACCCGCTACTATTGAAAGCATAAGACCTGTTGCGATTACACACATAGCTATTGCTATAAATCCGCTGAATCCCATTTTTTCTCCTTTTTTTGGTTTGGATTATTATAACAAATTATGTGAATATGTGAATGAAATTTGTTAAAATTTGCAAAAAAAAGTGAAAAAGATGAGACTTGATCAGTATCTGGTAACAAATGAATATACATTTAGCAGAAACAAGGCGCAGGAAATTATAAAGAAAGGATATGTAAAAGTTAATGATAAAATCGTTAAAAAACCTTCTTTCAATGTTACGGACGGTGATAAGATAGATATTTTAAACAAAGAAAAGTATGTTTCAAGAGCCGCTTACAAACTTAAAAACTATCTTGAAAAACACGGACTTTCTTTTAAAGGAAAAACTGTTCTCGACATAGGCTCGAGCACAGGGGGCTTTACTCAGGTTTCGTTGGAAAAAGGGGCTGAAAAAGTTGTGTGTGTGGATGTCGGGGCCAATCAGCTCCATTTTACGCTAAGAAACAATCCTAAAATAGAACTTTATGAAAACACCGATATTAGAAACTTTAAATATGACAGAAAATTCGATGTAATCGTAAGCGACGTTAGTTTTATTTCGCTTCTTAAAATAATTGACAAAGTCGATGAAGTTTCGGAAGGAGAAATTGTTTTGCTTTTCAAACCCCAGTTTGAAGTCGGAAGAGATGTTAAAAGGGATAAAAAGGGGGTCGTTACGGATATGGAAGCCGTAAAAAAAGCCAGGGATAGTTTCGAAAAAGCATGCAAAAATTCTGGCTGGGAGCTTTTACGTGCCGAAGAGTCATCACTTAAGGGAAAAGAAGGGAACACGGAATATATATATCATTTTAAAAAACTTTGATATAATCGCACAAAAAAGGTCTGCATTGATAAAAAGATACCCTACACGTAAAATCAAAATCGCAGATGTGGAAATAGGTGGTGACGCTCCCGTTTCGGTGCAGTCTATGACTTATTCGAAAACCAAAGACGTTAAAAGCACGCTCGATCAGATAAACAGGCTTTATTTTGCAGGAGCCGATATCGTAAGGGTGGCGGTTCTTGACGGTGAAGACGCAGCAGCTTTGAAGGAAATAAAAAAACACTCTCCCCTTCCTATAGTGGCCGATATACATTTTAATTACAGACTCGGGCTGAAAGCTGCGGAAGTTGTGGACGCTCTTAGGATTAATCCGGGGAATATCGGGGGAAAAGAGAGGGTTAAGGCTATTGTGAAAGTATGCAGGGAAAGAAATATTCCCATAAGGATAGGCGTGAATGCCGGAAGTCTGGAAGAACATCTTGAAAAAAAATACGGACAGACCCCCAAAGCCATGGTCGAATCGGCTCTGTGGCACATTAAATTTTTGGAAGATCTGGATTTTACCGATATCAAAGTTTCTCTTAAAGCAAGTGACGTTCAAAGGACGGTAGAAGCCTACAGAATGTTAAGACCGCTTGTGGATTATCCTTTTCATTTAGGCGTTACCGAAGCGGGTACGAAGTTTCACGCGACTATTAAAAGCGCCGCTGCGTTCGGGGCTTTGCTGCTTGATGGAATAGGCGACACCCTCAGGGTTTCGATAACGGGAGAGCTTGAAGAGGAAATAAAGGTTGGCAAAGCGATTCTTAAGGATTTAGGATTGATAAAAGAGGGCGTTAACATTATTTCGTGTCCTACGTGCGGGCGGATTGAAGTGGATCTGCCGCCTATTGTAGAGGCTGTGGAGAAGGCTACGAAAGATATTAAAAAACCGCTTAACCTTGCCGTTATGGGATGTGTGGTAAACGCGATAGGTGAAGCGAAAGAAGCCGATGTTGCCATTGCCTGCGGCAAAGGCTACGGGCTTATTATAAAAAAAGGCGAAATAATAGGAAAATATAAAGAAAACGAACTTCTTGAAAGATTTTTAGAAGTTGTGAAAAAGGAGAGCGAATGAGTGCGGAAATGATGATTTACATAATAGGCGCTTCTATTTTTTCAATGGCGTTTATTTTTATTTTTATGCTGCTTAGAAAAATTGAAATCACCGAAGAGAAGATTCTTAAAATTCTCGGAGAACATGCGGATGAAATAAAAAACGCAAAAAACGACGAGGAGCTTAAAAAGCTTATAAGGGCGCTTCCTAAGAAAAAAAGAACGAAACTCAAGACTCTTTTCGAATCCCAGGATCTGCAGGATGCCATTAAGCATATAAAAAAACACGTTTTAAAAATCAATCCTCGGGAAGATGAAGACGCAGTTCGGGATTAGCAAGCACTTCGTTTATTAAAATTTCGAAATCCTCTTTTCTGTTTTTGACTATTTTGAAATTTTCTTCGTTTTCAGATAAAATAACGCCAATGTCGATAGGGTTTTTCGTGGCTTTTAAACGTTTTATTAAATCTGTGTTTTCCGTTTCGATAAGTATGCTTTTATACTGCAGCGTAGCTATTGTGTCTTTGTACGGATATGTGATTTTCAATACCATTAAAACCCTTTTTTGCAATTTTATCATAAAAGGAAATAATTGTGGAACTTTATAATCTCGATATAGAAAGAGGAATATTAAGCGCGATACTGTTTGACGGCAGGGTGTATGAGGATGTGGCGGCTATTTTAAAGCCGTTTGACTTTTACCTTCCTTTTCATCAGAAAGTGTTTGCGGCTATGGAGGAGCTTTATAAAAAAGATTATCCCATAGATGAAATTTTTTTAAAAGATTATCTTATTAAACAGAATTCGTTTGACGAAGAGCTGTTTTTGGAAATTTTGGGAACCGCGCCGGTGGAGGCGGTTGAGGCTTATGCGAGGGAGATTAAGGATCTCTCCGTTAAAAGGGAGCTTATACATCTTTCGAACGAAATAAAAAAAACGGTCCTTGAAGAGGATAAAAAAGCGGTGGAAGAGGTTGAGGAGATACAAAGCAGGCTTTTTAGCATAGCAACCTCAAATCTTGCCGGGGATTTTAAAAACTCGGAAGCCATTATAAACGATACGCTCGAATATATAAAAACACAGGTGAGCAAACAGAACAAAATCGTAACGGGGCTTGATACGGGGTTTGTGGAGCTTAACAGACTTACAAGCGGATTCGGAGAGGGGGATCTCATAATCCTTGCGGCAAGACCTTCAATGGGAAAAACGGCTTTAGCCTTGAATCTCGCTTTAAACGTTTTGAAACAGGATAAAGGCGTTGCGATATTTTCCCTTGAGATGCCGGCCGAGCAGCTTATGCTCAGAATGCTCAGCGCCGCGGGTAAAATCCCTCTTCAGGATTTAAGAAGAGGCAATCTTGACGACAACGAATGGAGCAGGCTCACAGCCGTGGCCGACGAGCTCAGCGAAAAGCCGCTTTTTGTGGATGACGAGGGAAATGTTAATATACACACGATAAGGGCTAAGCTTAGAAAATTGAAAATGCAAAACCCCGACCTTTCTTTAGCCGTGGTGGATTACCTTCAGCTTATAAGCTCGGATCAGAGGGAGAGGCATCTGGCCATTGCGGAGATAAGCAGAAGCCTTAAGCTTCTTGCAAGAGAACTTCAAATACCTCTTATAGCGCTTTCTCAGCTTAACCGTTCGCTTGAAAGCCGTCCGAATAAAAGGCCTATGCTGAGCGACCTGAGGGAATCGGGGGCGATTGAGCAGGATGCCGATATTATTATGTTTATTTACAGGGACGACGTGTATAAGGCTATGGAGGCTAAACAGAAACAAAAAGAAGCCCTTGAAAAAGGAAAAGCGGTGGAAATCGACTTTCAGGAAAAAGAGGTTGAAGATGCCGAAATAATCATAGGAAAGCAGAGAAACGGGCCGACGGGCACCGTTGAGATGCTGTTTCATAAAAAATATACCCTCTTTACCGACAAAGTCAGCGAAGTTCAAGAAATTCAGATGAATGAAGCCGAAATAGACATACCGCCGATTTAAGGAATGCGTTATGACCGAAAAAGAAAAACAAAAAGCCCTGAAACTGAGTGAAGGGTTAAAAGATGAATTTGATGAAAAAGAGGTTGAAAATTTTTTTCACAAATTCAAAAATTTAAGTTTTATAGATGATATGAAACTGCTTTTTGAAATGATAACCGATAAGGATTACTCCCTCTCCCCCTCCACGTACGCCGTTATAGCCGGGGCGCTTGCCTATGTTGTGCTGCCTTTTGACGTTTTACCCGATTTTTTGCCCGGAATAGGGTTTATAGACGACGCTTTCGTTATTTCCGCAGTCATAAAGAAGCTAAAAGACGAAATCGAAAATTATAAAAGATTCAAGAATGAAAAATATTGAAAAATTTTATTTTAAATTGCTATTTAGCGAAAGTATTAATGTAAAAGAAGCGGCAAAAGAGTTAAATGTAACACTCAGAAGTATTCAAAACTATATTAAAACACTGCAAAAATATTATGAAATAGAAAAAGTTAAAAAAGGAGAATACAAACTAAAAGAAAAACCATCACTTTTAGAAAATGAGCTTTTTGAACTTTTTAAAGAGTTTGTTTTTTCGGTTAATCTTCATATTTTTAAAAAATATGAGAATGAAATAAAAAAAATTTTCTTTAAAGAAAACAAAAATATAGTATCAAATTTAAAAATTGAAAGTTTCGATATTTTAAGCTTAAAAGCTTATCTTTATTTTATAAAAGAAAACATTTCTCTAAATATTGAATATAAAAGCAAAAGCTATACAATTCATCCCTTGAAAATAGGAAACTTTGATTTAAGATGGTATCTTTTCGGATATGATTTAAAAGAAGAAAAAATCAAAACTTTTCATATAAACTCCATCTCTTCTTTTACTCCTCTAAACGATAATCTCCTAAATAAACAAATCAATATAAATTTTGATTCTAAATATTTCAGCCATAATAAAAAAAGCACGGTTATAAAAGTAAAAAAAGAATTTAAAAACTATTTCGAAAAAGAAAAGTTTGAATTTGAATATTATCATATAAAAGAACTTGTGGAATTTGTTAAAAAACATCTCACAATGATTGAGCTTGAAGATAAGCATTTAAAAGACAAAATTAAAAATATTTTGCTAAAAGAGATTGAAACTTTATAAATTTGTTATAATTTTATAAAAACGGAGAAGAAAATGACTCAAACTATTGAAAATCCAACAATTATTCTGCCAAAAGAGTCTGATAAATTAATAAAAGAATCTTTTAAAAAAAAGAAATCAAAAAAGCGTGTAAATAATAAGAAAACAAGAAAACATCATAACTTAAACTGGTTAAATGAGATATAAACTTTTTCCACTCTCAGAACTGCTCAATTTTACTTCTAAATCTCAAATCAAAAAACTTCTAAAAACTTTTCATTGTGATAAAAATAAGGATTTAGAGTCTTTTTTACACAATAAAGCTGTTTTATTTGAAGAAAAGGGAAGAAGCAGGACGTATCTGTATGTTGATACAAACA
>NZ_JBMYAU010000071.1:0-33993 GCF_053994455.1 Nautilia sp.
AACTTCGCAATTCAGGATGCCGTAAGAGACGGAACTTATCAAAGACTTTACAAAAAATGGTTCGGAACCGAGCCTAACAGACTTCCTGAAGTTTGGCCTAAATAATCATCTCCCCTTTTCGGGGAAATATAAAAAAGGTAAATCAATATGGGTTATGAATTTGACTGGGGTGTACTTATAGAATATAAAGGTCTGTTAATCCAAGGCCTTATTACTACTATCAAGTTGTCGGTACTCGGTATAGTTTTCAGTTTTTTAATCGGTTCGATAGTCGGAATCGGAAGGGCTTCAAAAAATTTCTGGCTTTCGCTTTTCGCAAGCTATTATGTGGAAAGTTTCAGAAACATTCCCTTAATCGTTCAAATGTTTTTTATCTATTTTACGTTTACACTCTCGCAGATATTCCCATTTCTAAACAGCTGGGGAGAATTTTTACACATCCAGGACGTCGACGCGTTTTTTTCAGCACTACTTGCCTTAATACTTTATACGGGCGCATATATAGGAGAAGTGGTAAAAGCCGGAATAAACTCCATACCCAAAGGTCAGTTTGAAGCGGCACAGTCTCTCGGAATGAACAGGTTTCAGGTAATGTGGTATATCATATACCCGCAGGCAATCAGAATCATAATACCTCCCCTTACAAGCCAGTTTTTAAACCTGATTAAAAACTCGTCCCTTGCTATGACGATAGGTGTTGCGGAGCTTACGTTCGCAACCCAGCAGATAGACGCGGAAACGTTCAGGGGATTCGAAGCGGCTACGGCGGTTACGATTTTATACATATTCCTGACACTCACAACGTCATTTTTTATGAATTTAATTGAGATAAAATTCTCAAAAGGTGTAAAAAATGCTTAAAAATATCGAAAACTACTTTAAAAAACACAAAATCCAGTTCTGGATTTTCAACATAATCGTAATAGCCGCCCTGCTTAAAGCCTTTCAAATGATTGCCTACCCGGAAACGCATTTCGACGAAGTTTTCACAAAAGACAATATGAGGTTTTTATTTTTCGGAAAACCCGGGGAAATCGGAGGACTTGCACTTACTTTCATACTTGCGGTAACTTCGATTTTTCTAAGTTTCATTGTGGGTTCGATTTTCGGGATTGCCAGATGGTCGAGTATCAAAATAATTAAAATACCGGCTATTTTATATATCGAACTTTTGCGTGCAACGCCTCTACTTATGGTGATTTTCTGGGTGTTTTTTGCAATACCGGTGTTTTCAATGACGTTTTTTCACACACAGGCCCACGTTTCGCCGACAGTGGCCGCCATTATCGCCTTTACGCTCTTTACCAGTGCGTACGTCGCCGAGATTGTAAGGGCCGGAATCAATTCAATTCCCAAAGGACAGTTTGAAGCCGCAAAATCATTAGGCTTTAACAACACCCAGACGTTTTTGTTCATTATCCTACCTCAGGCGTACAGGAAAATGATCCCGGCTTTCGTATCACAGTTCGTCGCCCTGTTTAAAGACACATCCCTTGCTTACACCATCGGTGTAATAGAATTTTTCAGAGCGGCGACAATTATAAACAACAGGCTTTATTTAAGTTTTGAAATATTCAGCTTTGTAGCGCTTGTATATTTCAGCATAGCATTCAGTATGAGTAAATTTTCTCATCAGTTGGAAAAAAAAGTAGAAAAACAGCTTAACGCATAGGAGATTTGATGGAACCGATTATTCAGATGAAAGACATTCAAAAATATTACGGAAATTTTCACGCTTTAAAAGGCGTTAATTTTAACGTGGACAAAGGCGAGGTCGTAGTCGTCTGCGGTCCGAGCGGCAGCGGTAAATCTACGCTGATACGATGTATCAACAGACTTGAAGACATCGACAGCGGTAAAATAGTCGTCGACAGACAGGATTTATACGACAAAAAAACCAACATCAACAGACTCCGTCAGGAAGTCGGAATGGTGTTTCAGCATTTCAACCTTTTCCCGCATTTAACCATTATGGAAAACATTACAATAGCACCCATTAAAGTTAAAAAAATGCCTAAAAAAGAAGCTGAAGAGCTTGCAATGCAGCTGCTTGAAAGGGTTAAAATACCCCATCAGGCAAATAAATACCCAAGCGAGCTCAGCGGCGGACAAAAACAGAGGGTTGCAATCGCAAGAACCCTTGCGATGAAGCCTAAAATCATTCTTTTTGACGAACCGACAAGCGCGCTTGATCCGGAAATGATAGGAGAAGTCCTTGATGTTATGAAAGAACTTGCACGTGAAAACTATACAATCGTGTGTGTTACCCACGAAATGGGATTCGCAAGGGAAGTTAGCGACAGAATCATCTTTATGGACGCTGGTGAAATAGTTGAAGAAAACACGCCTGAAGAATTTTTCAACAACCCTAAAACTGACAGGGCTAAAAAATTCTTAAGTGAAATTTTGCATCATTGATATGCAAATAATAAAATTTAATATAAAATTACATGAAACAAAAAACAAAGGAGTAAAAATGAAAAAGCTACTTATTGCTCTTATGGCATTGGCCTCAATGCTGTTTGCGGCGGATTTTAACGTATGGAAAAATTCCACACTTCACTCAATCGTTCAAAAAGGGGAACTGAGGGTTTGTCTTGAGCCCGGATACGTTCCGTTCGAAATGAGGGACAAACACGGAAGAATCATCGGATTTGACGTGGACATTTCTAAAAAAATGGCAAAAGACATTGGTGTTAAACTCAAACTTGTCCCTACCGCATGGGACGGTATTATTCCAGCACTTATCACAGGAAAATGCGACATTATCATCTCCGGTATGACCATTACCCAGCAAAGAAACCTTAAAGTTACATTTGCAAACCCTTATTTTTTAGTAGGACAGACACTTCTTGTAAACAAAAAATACGCAGGTGTTAAATCATATAAAGATTTAGACAAAAAAGGTATGGTAATCACTACAAAACTCGGAACAACAGGTGAAATTGCGGCAAGAAAACTTTTCAAACACGCGACAGTTAAAACATTCGACAGCGAAAGCGCGGCGGTTCAGGAAGTTCTTAACAACAGAGCGGACGCATTTATTTACGACAAACCTTACAATGAACTGTTTATGGCCGGAAAAGGAAAAGGAAAACTTATTTTCTTAAAACAAGACTTAACTTATGAACCTTTAGGATTTGCTATCAACCACGGTGATCCGGATTTCCTTAACTGGTTAAACAACTTCCTAAGACAAATCAAACACGACGGAACTTACGCAAAATTCTACCACAGATGGTTCCAAAGCACCGACTGGCTTAAAAGAGTGCAATGAAACAATCAATAGTAAAAGACAAAAAAATCGGGCAGCTTTTTGCCCTTTTGTTTTATGTGCTTTTAGGGTGGTTTTTATATCAGGCTGCAAGTAAGATAAATTACACGTGGAAATGGGATATGATTCCCAAATATTTCGTGTATGAAAAGAAAATCCCCCTCACATCCCCGTGTGACGGAAAATTAGTTGTAAAACAAAACAGAGCGGAAATTATATGTGAAGACAAAAGCGTAAAAACGTTCGACTTAACGGGTTATAAACTTGAATTCAAAAACGGCGATTATCTGTATCAGGACGATGAATTTGCATATAAAACAAAGCTTGAACCCGGACCTTTTATAATGGGTATATGGGTGACTATTAAAATTTCCATTATTTCAATGGTTATCGCTTTTATCATCGGTCTTATAATCGCCATTATGAGACTAAGCGGCATTCCGGCATTTGATTACATAGGAAGCGTATATGTAACCGTAATCAGAGGGACACCGCTTTTGGTTCAGCTGTTTATTTTTTATTTTATAGTCGCCACGATTTTCAACCTGCCGAGATTCTGGGCGGGGGTTATGAGTTTATCCATTTTTTACGGCGCATATATTGCAGAAATCCTAAGAGGCGCCATACAGGCAATCGACAAAGGACAGCACGAAGCGGCTATGTCTTTAGGATTTACGGCGATTCAGAAGATGCAGCTGATTATTCTGCCGCAGGCTTTAAGAAAGGCTCTTCCGGCACTTGTGGGTGAGCTTATATCACTTATTAAAGACAGTTCGCTTGTTTCGATTATTTCCATTACGGATTTGACAAAAGTCGGGAGGGAAATTGTTGCAAACACTTTCTCACCTTTTGAAACATGGCTGACGGTTGCGGCATTATATTTAATGCTTACATCCATTCTGAGCTTCATAGGTCACAGACTTGAGAAAAAAATGAAAGCCAAAGGCGGAATTTGATCAATTTCGCCGATTTTCTGCTTTTATCGGTAGCGATATTTTGGGGAATCACTTTCAAACTCGTTCAAAACGCCATAGCAGACATTCCGGTGTTTATGTTTTTGTTTTTACGGTTTTTTTCGGCGTTTTTATTAATGTTTATTATTTTTTACAAAAAAATAAGCTTTGATAAAGATTCTTTAAAAGCTGCAATTATATTAGGGGTTTTTAATTTTCTCGTTTTTTCATTTCAGACATTCGGGCTTTTGTATTCCCCCTCTTCAATAGTGGCTTTCATAACCGGACTTTACGTTATTTTAACTCCCGTAGTGGCTTTTTTCGTATTTAAAAAACATATTTCGGTATATGCCTTAATAGGTGTCGTTTTAGCTTTTTTCGGAATATTCCTGCTCACCGGCGCAGATATCCGAGGATTCGGCAGAGGAGAAATGTTAACGCTCGTATCCACCATTTTTGTGGCTTTGCATATCAACTATACAGACATATATTCTAAAAAATACAATCTTTATACATTAGTGACTTTTCAGTTTCTAACCGTGGGAATACTCAGCCTTGGTTTCGTGCCTTTCGAAAAAGGAGAAATACGTTTTTCACGCAGTGTGGCCGTGGCACTTGTAATCACTGTAGTTTTTGCTACTGTTTTTGCATATTTTATTCAAACTTACGCCCAAAAATTCACCACTCCTACAAAAACCGCCATTATTTTTGCAATGGAACCTGTAAGTGCGGCCGTTTTCGGATATTTTTACGGGGAGCATTTAAGCATAATACAAATTACGGGAGCCGTTCTTGTGATACTGGCAATGCTCATTGCAGAAATTGGAGATTCACTCTTTAGAAAACTTTTCAAGTTTTCTTAAATCTTTTATTAAAAATTTTTTATGTCCGAGTTTCTCGAGTATCTCTTCACTTATCATTTATAAACGTGGAAAATCTCTGTCTGCTTATACCCAAAAACGATGCCGTTTCCTCCATTGTACAATGTATGTCTATTACAATTCCTTCATCCGTCCGTTTACCAATACTTTTAGCCACATCCGATAAAAAATCCGCAATTCTTTCTTTTGCGCTTTTAAATGCGAGGGATTTCAGTATTTTTCTTTCCATTTCAAGGTTGTAATGAAGATTATTTAAAAGCAGATTGCAGAATTCCGTATTGTTAAAAAGCTCCGTAAAATGATGTGAATCGAGAAAATAGAACTTGCTGTCTTTTTTTGCGCTTACCATAATATCGTCATTACAGAAACAGAAATTGTTTTTGTGAAGAAAATACAATATAAGCTCTTTCGAATCTTCAAAAAGAGATATTTTCAGCTCCCCTTCTTTCAAAACCAATATTCTCGGAGTTTCGGGAAAGCATACTTCTCCTTCTTTTAAAAATCTGTGGGGTATTCCGGAAAAGAACCCCTCTTTAAAAAGTTCTTCTATTTCTTTTGAAGCAATTAAAACCCTGCAATTTTTCATTTTGTCAAATCTTTTACATTTTTTTTATACATACTGAATTATAATTCATTACGGTTAAATAAAAATTAAGGAGGTTTCAATGAAATTAAAACACTTAGCATTAGGACTTATGGTAGCGGGAAGTTTTGCGTATGCACACACATTTAAACTTGCGGATACAATCAAAGGAATGGGTCCGAAAGTAGAAGCGTTAAACAAAATGTGTCACTCATACGAAAAATATGTAAACTATATCACACCCGACGAATTAAAAGCATGGATGAAAAAGGATAAAGATTTTACCATTGTGGATGTAAGAAGCGTGGATGAAATGAAAGGCGGGGAAATCGACTGGCCGGATTACGACGAATACCCTTTAGGACAGGTTCCGGTTTATGCGGCAATGGGAGCATTTAAACCCGACACCGTTTACGTATTTGTATGTGCCACAGGGCACAGGGCTGTAATCGCCGGGGGTCAGCTTGTAAAATGGTTCGGAATTCCCAAAAAAAACGTATATGTATTAAGAGGCGGTATTAACGGATGGCTAAACACGGGCTACGGCGTTGTCAATAAAGTGACTGAATTCGGAGGATTTACAAAAGGGCTTAAAGCCGTGGACAAACCGAAAGAACCTATTATTCTTGATCAGTTTTAAAGATTCCAAATTCCCCAGGCCGTCTGGCCTACACTTATCCCTCCGTCATTTATCGGTATCTGTTTATTGAAATAGACATTTTTATTCATTCTTTTTAATATTTCGCTTAAAAGAGTTTTATTTTGAAAAACGCCGCCGCCGAGGATAATATCCAAATCGTACATATCCGAAATTTTAATTACTGCATTAACCACCGAATTTATAAAAACCGATGAAACCAGCTCGAATTCGCCTCTGTGTCCGGCAGCAAAATCAAGCACCGGATAAAAATTTATCTCTTCTTCAACGATAAAATCGATATAATCTTTTATGTCGGAATTGTAATATCTTTCCATCAGCAGCCCGCTCATTCCCTCCCATTCGTTCCTTTCAATCATACCGCAAAGATAAGCCGTCATATCGAATATTCTTCCCATGGAACTCGTCAGAGGGAAATTACCTTTTGAAAGTTTTTTCGCAAGTTTCCAGTTTTTAAATTTTCCGGCAATTTTTTCATCCAAAAGCGCCACTGCCATATTTGAAGGGTTTTTTACAGCTTTCTCACCACCTATCAGTTTAAACGGTTTAAAATAATGCACTCTTTTATATTTATGTCTGTTTGCAACAAATACCTCGCCTCCCCATATACTCCCGTCATCTCCGTAACCTGTACCGTCGAATATAAAGGCGAGATAATCGCCCTCAAGGCCGTATTCAAACATTGTAGCAAGGGCATGCGCATAATGGTGTTGGATTTGATATATCTTTTTATCCTGCTTAATCGCCCATTTTGTAGACTCATAATAAGGATGTTTGTCGCATATGATAACGTCCTCTTCAAAATCATAAAGCCGTCTGAACGTTTCTATGGTCCTTTCAAAATACTCAATACTTCCAAGCGTTCCGAGATCACCAATATGAGGGGAGAGTATAAACTTGTCTTTAAAAGCGAGGGAAATTGTATTCTTCTGATTCGCCCCCACCCCCAATATATTCAACGGACAATGTAAAATGTAAAATGAAAAATTATTTTTTTTATCAATTTTATCTTTTCCATTATCCATTTTCCATTGTCCATTTTCCATTGAAACATTTTTCATTAAAGGAGCGTATCCCCTCGCACATCTCATAGTGATATATTCATCCCCCACAGCCTGGACTACGCTGTCGTCACATGCGTTTATTATATCCCTGTTGTTATCCAAAATATAATCGACCACATTTCCAAGTTTTTCAATCAACTTATCGCTGTTTCGTATAATCGGCTCATCGGAAATATTCGCACTTGTCGCCACTATCGGAAAATCGATATATTCAAACAAAAGATAATGCACAGGTGTATAAGGCAAAAACACACCGTATCTGTCTATTCCCTCAGCAATGCCTTTTAATTCCGTTTTTTTCCTTACAAGGGTTATGGGTTTTTCTTTTGAGATTATAAGCTCAATATCCCGGTGAGTTAATTCGCAGTAATTTTTAATAGTTTCGATATCTTTAAACATCATGGCAAACGGTTTGGTAGGTCTTTGTTTTCTGCGTCTAAGTTCCCTTACGGCATCTTCATTCGTAGCGTCACACACAAGATGAAATCCCCCGAGCCCTTTTATCGCTACAATCTTCCCTTCCTTTATTTTTTCAGCAATAAATCTTATTTTATCATTTTCCATTTTCCATTTTCCATTTTCCATTATATTAAATTTTCCATTTTCCATTTTACATTTCACATTCAATTCCGGTCCGCATTTAAAACAGCAGGTCGGTTCGGCGTGATAACGCCTGTTAAGGGGATTTGTATATTCTTTGTAACATTCATCACACATTTTAAATTTAGCCATTGAGGTGTTTTTTCTGTCATACGGTATGTCTTTTATAATAGTATATCTCGGACCGCAGTTTGTACAGTTTATAAAAGGAAAAAGATAACGTCTGTTTTTCGAATCGAACATTTCTTTAAGACATTCGTCACATACTGCAATATCCGGTGAAATTGATGTGGTTTTTGTAGTTTGTTTGGATTCTATTATTTTAAAATCAGTGTAGTTTTTTATTTGAAGTATCTCTTTTTCAATCGTATCTATTCTTGCTAACGGCGGCAGGCTGTTTTTTAGGGTTTTTATGAATTTATTAATATTTTGCCCTTCTATTTCTATAATAACACCGTCACTCGAATTTAAAACGAAACCTTTTAAACCTAACTCTTTAGCGATTTTATAAACGGTCGGCCTGAATCCAACACCCTGAACTATTCCATTGATTTTATATCTTATTCTCAACCGAGGGCCTTTTTTAAAATTTTACAACAATTAAAAAGGAGGAAAAAGGAAAAAAAGGAGAAAAAATGAAAAAAGCAACTTGCTTTCATTGAAATTATATCCGTTTAAAGTTAAAACGACATTAACTCTTTGAGAGTATAACGGCACTTCCGTACGCCTCTACGGCACCGCTCATCGGAAGGGCTTTAGGTGTGAAAGTCGGAAAATTTTTCTTAATATTGGTATAAATTTTGTTTAAAAATTCCCCTTCGAAAAGATCTCCTACAATAACGGCACCGTCTAAAGGTGATTCTTTGTCAACCGTTTCGTATGTATTACTTAAAAATTCAGCGAAACTTTCAAGCACCCCGAAACTGAGTAAATAATTATCCACACCCGCAAGTTTAAAACTCATAGCGGTCCTTATCGCCCAAAGAGGATCAAGGTTTTTGTCTTTCATTTTATAATCGATTCTCGGTCCTTTTTTTGCCATTGCCGAGTTTGCATAAACCAAAAGTTTTTCATAAGCTTCGTCAATATTATCCGCAAAGCCTAAAACTATTCCGATAAGCCCCCATAAATATGCAATACCTTGTTTTTTAGTATCTAACTTTGCATTTATTGCATTTCTGAAAAGTTCTGGTTCTTTATTTGAAAAATTGCTTATTAATTTTTCACCTGTATCGTTCATAATTTTTATAGAAGCGAAAACTTCTTCGAAATTTTTAAATTTAAAATCAAAGTCGATATATTCTACAAGACCGAATTTAGGGGAATTTATCATTATTTTGTTTTCGTTTTCCTTATAAAACGCAAATCCCATCGTAACCTTGTCTTCCAATTCCCACTGCCTCATTACACCGAAATACCCGGCAAACGGAAGGTTTATGTTTGATTCTTTCTCTTCATAGGTTTTATATATAACAGTTTTGTCTTCATTTGATAAAGCGACATATTTAGCGTTATATCCGATTAGATCCTTTCCTAAATATTTTTCAAATTTCGGAAGAAGACTTCTCTCACCTTTTGAAATTAAAATATCGTGATTTTTCGTATCCGTTACCACCGCCACAGGAATTTCGTCATTATTTTCAATCTCAAAAGAAAAATCATCATTTTTTTCACTCTTTTTAAGCCCTAAGAGTTTAATGTCGCTTTTAATCTCTTCACATAAAAGTTCAAGCACCATACAATCAGGCAGTTTTACATAATAAGCGGGCGTTGAGATTCCGAACTCTTTTTTGAAATTCAGATTCGTTTTAAGATTTACAAGAGGCTTTTCAATACTTCCGAGCGCTTTGGCATCCCCTTCAAAACTCATAAAATACGTAGCTACCGCCGCCAAATCGACAGCCACTATCTGCTCTGCATTTTCCAAATCGGTTGAAACTTCATACTTTCCATTCATTGTCTGGATATAAATTTTACCTTCTTTTTTTAACTTATCGGCAAGTTTTTCAAAAAATAATTTTCCATTTTCCATTTTACATTGTTCATTAATATTATATCCGCACACCTCGCAGTGATGAAAAGGGTTGTAATAATTTTCGTTTTCAGGTTTCTTTACTTCATTCAGACACTTAGGACAGGGAGGAAGATTTATTTCAGGAAATTCCTTAACCAAATCGTCTTTAAATTCTTCTACCACTTCCGCGTTTAAGGATTTAAGAAATATACTAAGAGGCAGCTCACGTGATAGTTCTCTTGAAAAATTATCAATATCTTCTTCGTTTCCGTCTACAAATGCGTATAAATTTCTTGAATCCCTGCTAAGTCCTATTTTTACATTAAGCCTTTCGGCGATTCTTAAAAGAATTTTTTCTATCACTCCGTTATTGCTGTCCAATTCAAAAATAAATTTTAACACCATATTATCCCTTTTATTTATAAAATATTTCGATATATTAACAAAATTTAATTGTTTATTTCCAAACCTCTAAGCGATTCTTCAGGAACACCTCTTTTATACGAATCTTTTGCAACCTGGGTAAGTTTTACTTTGTCGTTTTTAATTACGGGTTCCACACCGAGTTTTTTTATTTCGGTAATTAATATTTTTTCCATAAGTTGCGCGGCTTTTTGAACCTCGGGCGTTATACTAAACGTAGTGTCCTCCCCTATTACATAAGGAACGACGCCTATAATTTTAGTTTCGGGCAAATCACCCATCATTTCAATCATTTGAAGAGTCTGAAGCATTTCAACTTCATGAGCGCTCCCCTGCCAGCTTACACATTCGGGCACATCCCTGAAATCGAAAAAATAAACGTCGCCTATATTTGCCTCGTCTACATCGACACAGTCAAAAATAAAGACTTTATCATAATCCGTAATAATCGGAATAAGCCTTTGTGCAAGCGTTCCGCCGTCAATTATATCAACCTGATGGGGACCAATGAAGTCATATTTTTCATCTATAAAATTTGCAAGATGAACGCCGATACCCTCATCTCCAAACAGAATATTCCCTATACCTAAAACCAAAATTTTCATAACAACCTTTCTTTAATGGAAAATTAGACAATGGAAAATGGAAAATCAATATAAATTAAAGAAGAAAGTTTAAATTTTCCATTTTACATTGCCTATTGTACAATTAAATTTCCCCAAAGGGGAAAAGGATTAGTGGTCTTCTTTTTCCCATTTCATTCCTGAGAAAATTGCATCCATTCCGCCGTTTTTACCGAATACGGCATTGTATACAGCCATATAGATATGGATGAATACGACAATAATAATAGCCCACATAAAAATGTGATGCCAGATTCTTACGTATGCAAGACCGCCGAAAAATGTTTCGACAGATTTAGCTAACGGATAAAAAAACGCTCCGAGCCCGTTGTGATACACTTCGGCATAAAGTGCTAATCCGGTAAATATAATACCGTAAAAAAATACATAAAGCATACTGTATGCCCAAAACTGTAACGGATTATAAACACCTTTCGTATGAGGGTGTTTTGCAATTAACAAATAATATCCGATTTGTTGGAGAGCCACTTTTATATTAAACGCATCCTTTAAAGAAGCCCTTTCATATTTTCCTTCTCTGAAAAAGAAAAAGAAAAATGTCTTGTATAAAACGGCACCTATCATTGCAAAACCGAAAATAATATGCCATTCCCTAAAATAAGCCTGTAAAAACCTTGTAGGCTCGGCACTTACGTTTGCATAAGTAATAAAAGGGTTTGCAATATAAAACCCTGTTGCAATAAGAGCGAATATTGAAATCGCCCTTATCCAGTGCTGCCATCTGTATCCGGCGGAAAACTCAATTCCACCGAGATATTCTCCCATTGGTTTTAAAAATTTCATGGTTAACTCCTTAACATGCGCCGTATAGCGGATCTACTTTAAACTCACCTAATTTTTTACCTTTAACATCCATTACGTGAACCGCACATGCAATACACGGGTCATAAGAATGTATACTTCTGATAACTTCAAGAGGTCTTGCAGGATCAGCCAGAGTCATACCGATAAGATTTGCTTCATAAGCTCCTTTTTTACCTCTTCCGTCTTCCGGACCTGCATTCCATGTTGACGGAACAACCGCCTGCCAGTTTTCGATTTTTCCGTTTTTGATTCTACACCAGTGACTTAACATTCCTCTCGGAACGTCTCCGATAAATCTACCTTTGTATTCTTTTGTTTCGTCAATTACATAAGGTGCAACCGTAGAATCGTCTTTTTTAAGGTTTTCTACTAAATTATTGAACGCTTCCAAACCGTAATCCGCAACAACTTTCGTCTGAAGCATTCTTGCCGCAGTTCTTCCGAGAACCGTAAACAATGCTTCTGCCGGAAGTCCCGTTTGAGCTAAGAAATCGTTTACAACTTTTTGTACTTTTTTATCACCGTACGCATAGTTAACCACCATACATGCAAGCGGTCCTACTTCCATAGGTTCTTCATTGTATCTCGGTGATTTGATCCAAGAATATTTACCTTTTTCATTCACTACTTTTGTTTTAACGATATTTCCTTGTCCGTCTACGCTTTCACCCTCAACATATCCTGTGTATTCAGGTTCCGTAGTTTCATTATAAGGATGTGTAGGCGTATCAAGGTTTTTATACCAGCTGTGGGTAGCTTCTTCAGTAACTTTGTCATCATCGAATTCATAGAATTTAGATAAATCCCAATTTTTAATATAACCTCTTGCCGGAAAGAGCCATGAATTAGGACCTGTCTGCATAAACCTGTAACTTAAGAAATTACCGAGATTGGTTTTTTGAACAACACTCGGTTCGGTTCCGTAAGCACTTGCAGCCATTACGATATCCGCATAGTATGCTCTGTTTACATAATCTGCAAGTTCTTGGAATTTAGTTAAATATTCACCGAGTCTCGCAGGATCTTTAAGATCCATAACACAAGTCACCCCACCGACTGTCAAACTTTGAGGATGCGGGTTCTTACCACCGAAAATCGCCATCATCTGAGCGGCGGTTCTTTGCATTTCAAGTGTTTTTAAATAGTGGCTTAGAGCGATTAGGTTCTGCTCAGGGGTAAATTTCATTGTTTTATGTCCCCAGTATCCGTTTTTAAACGGTCCCAAATCTCCTTTTTCAGCAAACTTTCCTACCCTTTTTTGAACTTCTCTAAGCTCGTCTTCACCTGTTGCTATCGGATTGTATCCTTTAGGAACATATTTGAAAGCTTCCTCACTCGCTTTTTTAGGATCCGCTTTTAGCGCACTGATAATATCAACCCAGTCAAGCGCGTGAAGCTGATAAAAGTGTACGATATGGTCATGGAAAAACAGTGCGAAATCCATTAATGTTCTTGTTAAAAGCGCATTTAGAGGAGGCTTGATTCCAAGTGCGTCTTCAACAGCCGTAATACCTGCTTTATAGTGAGAATAAGTACAAACCCCGCAGATTCTTTGCGTCATAAATCCGGCATCTCTCGGATCTCTTCCTTTTAAAATTACCTCAATACCTCTCCACAGTGTGGCACTTGAGAACGCATTTGTAATTTTATTATTTTCATCAACAACAACTTCAACTCTCAAGTGACCTTCAATTCTTGTTATCGGGTCAATTACTACTCTTTTTGCCATTTATTACTCCTTAGGATTTTTAATTGCGCTTAGTGCCGCATGTGCCGCAATAGCCACACCTGCAACCGTTAAGATTGTAACGCCGTAACTGTCTGCAGTCGCATCCGCAACCACTGAGTCATATTTTTTATTTGCAAGAGGCTCTTCATACGGTGCCATAGAATCCCAGAAATCAGGTTCACTACATCCGATACATCCGTGCCCCGCCTGAACCGGCCAAGATGTATGCTGATTGAATCTCTCACGCGAACAGTTATTAAACGTATAAGGACCTTTACATCCCACTTTATATAAACAGAATCCGTCTTCTGCACCTTTGTCACCGAACTGTTCTACAAATTCACCTGCATCAAAGTGTCCTCTTCTTTCGCAGAGGTCGTGAATTCTAAGTCCGTAAGCGAATTTAGGTCTGTTGAAGTTATCAACCGCAGGTAGCTGTCCGAATAAAATAACATATAAAATAGTTCCTACAATGTTTTTAGCACTTGGAGGACATCCCGGTACGTTAATTACAGGTTTGTTAATGACCTGATATACGCCTTTTGCCCCCGTAGGATTCGGTGCGGCAGCCTGAATACCTCCGAAGCTTGAACATGTTCCCACAGAAATTACCGCAGCGGCGTCATTTGCGGCTCTTGTTAAAAGTTCAAGCCCTGTTTCGGCATGTGGGCCTACAGTTAAGAACTGTCCGTCCATATTAGTAGGAATACCGCCTTCTACACAAAGAATATATCTTCCTTTAAATTTCTCCATACCTTCTTTTAAATTTTCTTCAGCCTGCCATCCCGCAGCAGCCATAATAGTATCATGATACTGCAGATTGATGTAGTTGAATATTAAATTATCAATTGTAGGAGCATCGCTTCTGATTAAACTTTCACTACATCCCGTACATTCCGCCATATTCAGCCAAATAACGGGAAGTCTGTCACTTACTTCCGCCGCTTCGGCAATTAGCGGTGTAAAAGATGTTGGAAGGCTCAACATTGCTGCCATTGCAGCTGACCATTTTAGAAAATCCCTTCTTGTAAACCCGCTCTCTTCAAGTATTCCGGAAACGCTTTTTTCTCCCATACCCGGAAGTTTTCTGAGAGCTTCCAATCTCGCTTTTACTTTTTGTAAAGTTGCTTCATTCATTTTATCCCTCCGAAATAAATTTACTCAGTGTTAATTATACATAAATAAATGTTCATTTTTCAATAGATATTAAAAAAATTTATATCAATGTGACATACAAACGGCACAAATATCGAAACATTTGAATATAGAATCGGTATATTCGGTTTTTTCGTTCATTAAAGCGGCCTGTGCGGCGGAAGGATTTTCTTTTATGGAAGAAGCCAGATTAAACTGAGTGGGTACTATAATGTTATAATCTTCTATTTTTTCGTTTTTAATACTGATTTCGTGTATCAAACTGCCCCTCGGAGCTTCTACGCTGACTTTAGCCCTTCCGTTTTTAACGGAAGGGCTTATAAAAGAGGGCTCACATAAATCCACATCTTTTAACAGTTTTGAAATGTGTGTAAGCAAAAGCAGAGGTTCGTAAATTCTTGCGCACATCCTCGTATAAATGGAATCTTTGTATTCTTCATAAATTTTTTTTATATTGGGATTACCGTTTACAATCATTCTCGCAAGCGGTCCGACTTCGAAAAATTTTCCGTCATAAAGCGCGTTTTTGCTAAGGGAATTGTTTCTTTTCTCTACCACTTTATCACAGTCGCCGTTATTTTTATATATGGAAGATTCTCCGAGCACCAAAAATCTGTTCAAACTTTTACCAATGTTTTTAGGCAGGTTTTCAAAAAATTTATTCAAATCTTCAGAAAAAAGGTTTTCATCCATAATTTCCTTTTCATATTCCTCCGTAATTTCGTCTATCAAATCTTTCAGCCGTATTATTTCCATATATGTAGGATCACACGTCACACCCCCGGGAACCATATAAGAATTATGAGGAAACTGTCCGGCTAAAATGGCAATGGCCTTTGAAATTTTAGAAGAAAACCTGACGGCTTTGAAAATATGTTCCTTATTTTTTATCTGTGTAGGGAAAATGGTAATATAAAACCATTTTATGTGGTTTTCAACGATTTCCAAAAGAGAAGTTGTTTCTCTAAAAATTTCCGCTTTTTTGGTTACTTTAGCATCAAAAACCCTTTCTATCGCCTTTACGGTTGCATACAAGTGTGAATGTCCGCATATTCCGCATATCCTGGGATTGATTACAAGAGTGTCCATAAAATGTCTGTTTTTAAGATATTCCTCGACTCCGTGGTACTGCCAGAACTCTATTTCGACAAAATCTATTTTTTCATCGCCTTCGATTTTTAAAGTCGCTTCGCCTTCAATTTTATTAATTATTCTTTTATTTATCTTCATTTTTTTCCCCGCACTCGTAATCGATAAGTTTAGAACCCAGCCTTTCGTTATTAAGACTTTTTGCTATACCGCTTAAAGTCAGATACGCCCTTTTGCTGACACCTAAAGGAATATTTGCCGGAATACCCATGAAAGTATCCGTCTGAAACAGACCGTTTTTCGGAAAAGACGGTTCCGTACATCCGAAACACGGCGTTCCGGCCCTCGGTTTGGAGCTAATCTCGTTCCACAAAATTTTATTGCAGCTGCTGTGAGTAAAAGGTCCCTGACAGCCCTGGTAATAAAAAAGGCACCCTTCTTTCGTTCCGAAATTTTCAGCATCTATTTTCCATTCGAAATATTCGTTTCTCGTACAGCCCATATGAGAAGTATAGGTAAAAATATCTTTTGGCCTGTTAAGCTCGTCTAATAAAATTTTTCTGTTTTCACTGAGCATATCAAGTACAAACGCTATCCAGTCCGGATGCGGAGGACACCCGGGGAGATTGATGATTTTATCCCTGCATTTGTAATAATGCCCTTTTTGTTCTTTATGATACATAAGCCCTTCACCGAAAATTCCTCCGTAAACAGCACATGTACCCAATGCAAGAACTTTTTTCGCCTTAAAAAACAGTTTTGAAACAAGCTCGTTCAAAGAATATCCGAGTCTCGGGTAATTTAATTTCAAAGCCCCTTCTATGATAAGCAAATCGCATTTTTCTATTTTAAAATCTTCGGAAAAAAAGACAGGATGATATTTAAAATTAACCCTGTTAAAAAGGGAAAAAATTTCTTTGTAATTTAAAAAAGAATGTGTACAACCGTAACACGTAACCGCATCAATCCATATAACGTTAAGTTTTGAGCGCATTGTAAATATTCTCGCTTACAGGTTCTACATATTCGGCCAGCGGTTTTGAGAGAATCCCTTCTTTATTTAAAAAAGCGAGTCCTCCCACATATCCCATAAAAAGACCGAAAGCAGCAAAAAAATCCTGGTTTTTAAGCTCTTTTTTTCTTACACCCTCTTCAAAAAATATCATAATTTCCGTCACAAATGCGGATACGCAGAGCATCCCTTCGCATCCGTTTGCGAATATCTCTTTATTCGAAAGGTAAACCCTCATAAAATAATCCACAAGTTCAGGTTCGTTAAGCGCCATGTCAAAATAGAGTTCGACAATTTTTTTGATTTTTTCCTTGCTCGAAATATCCATTTCATTTATTTTTCTTATTTCGTCTCCGAATTTTTTGGAAGTGTAAATTAACAGTTCTTTCGCCAAGGACTCTTTGGAAGGAAAATAATTATACATATTACCGACGCTCATTCCCATTTCTTTTGCTATATCGGCTATAGTGGTATTATAAAAACCCTGTTTCGCAAACAGGTTCAAAGCGGTTTGCATTATAAGTTCTTTTTTTTCTTCTTTACTCACTTTTACGCCTTTTTTTCTATTATTATAATATAATTTCATCAATATATCGTTTTTCGATAACTTTTTATTATTAAAAAGTACATTTTTTTTATAAAAATTAAAGGATTTGTAATGCATGAATATTCAATTGTAGATTCCTTACTGCAGCTTGCCGAAGAAAATGCAAAAAAGCACAACGCAAAATTCGTTACCAAACTCGAAATAAAAATAGGTGTTTTAAGCGGGGTCGAGCCTGATCTTTTAAAAACCGCCTTCGATACTTTCAAAGAGGGTACAATGTGCGAAAATGCCGAATTTATAATGCATATTCAGCCGGTGGTGGTCGAGTGTAAGGATTGCGGAGAAAAAAGCGAACTTAAAAAAGACGAATACCTTTGTCCGAAGTGTAATTCACCGCATATCAAAATAATAGACGGGGAGGATATGTATCTTATGAGTATGGAGCTTGAAACGGAAGACGGCTCTTAGTATATTTTAGGAGCTATTTTTATTTCAAACAGGTTTCTTTTTATGTATAAATTTCCGCTTTGGGGGTCGAATTCCGCTTCTTCGGGTAAAAATTCGTTTATATCTCCTATTTCGTTTAAAATGATCTTTCTTTTGAAGAATTTTTCTACAACCACGGGCGAATCGTAAATTTTCGTTTCATTCCCGAAATGGTATTCGATTAAAGCGTCAAATTCGCAAAATTCGTCAAATTCCCTTATTTTCGAATGCCAGTTTTCAAGAAAAAAATCAAGCGCTTCAATTCCTCTCATTTCCCCTCCTTTAAACATATTAACAAAACTCCGCCAATAATCCGGCTTTTAACTGTCTGTAAACTTCCTCCCCGGCAAATTTTCTTACGATTTCAAGCCCGAAGCAAATTGCCGTTCCCGGACCTTTTGACGTTAAAACGTTTTGATCCTCAACGACTTTGGCATCACTGACATATCCTTCTTTTCTTATATTTCCTTCCCATCCCGGATATGCGGTGTAATTTTCTTTCAAAACACCGGCTTTTTCAAGAGCATACGGAGCCGCACAGATGGCACCTACGTATTTGCCTTTTTTATCCATTTCTTTAAGAAGGTTCTGGGTCGCTTCGTCTTCCGCTAAATTAATAGCCCCGGGAAGTCCGCCCGGAAGTACTACCAAATCAAGTTCATCCGCGTTTACAAGTTCTATTTTCGTATCCGGAATCACCCTTATGTTGTGTGCGCCGTAAATCACATCTCCGCCTACTCCCGCAACAATTACGTTTAACCCCCCTCTTCTCATTATGTCGATTAAACTCATAGCCTCAATTTCCTCAAATCCGTTTGCCAAAGGTACACATACGTTTACAGCCATTACCTCCTCCTTTTAAAAATTTTTTTAAAATCCACTTCCATATCGCACAAATCGAATCTGAACCTGCCGTCCCCTTCGTAAACTTTGTCATATTCTTTTCCGTCAAGTTTATAAATTTTTACTTTTTCAAAATCCGGATAAACAAGCACGTAATATCCGACTTTTTCCCTTTCATACAGTTTGAATTTTATTTTTTCGTCTTTTTCCGCGGTGGATTCGGAAATTATTTCTATTATAATTTTAGGATTTGTCTTAGGATATTTTTCAATCTCTTCACAATAAATTGCAATATCGGGCCTTACAACCGTGTTTTCATCAATTATCCAGTCAAGTTCCGGATAAGGATCACACTCGCATTCTTCCAATGACTCGTCTAAAATACGGGAAAGTTTCATTGCTAAATATTGATGTTTTCCAAGAGGAGAAGGAGCCATTGCAAAAGGATACCCTTCTATCAGCTCCCAATCCCCTTCCCATTTAACATAATCGCCGTATTTGTACGTAGGGGGATTAAAGCTCATTATAAACTCCTTATTTTTACCCTTTTAAAAGGATAATCGCCGGTATCTTTTAATATTATACCAAATGTCCCTTTCAAATCCTTAAGTTTATGAAGTTTTTTAATCTCTCCTTCAACCTCCACTTCAAGACTTTTTATTTTATTTGCAATTACAAACTGCTGAGAGCACAAAATTTCATCTTCTTTTACCACAAACCTGTCGCTGCAGCAGTATACGACACTTCCGTCAAATGTATCAAGTTCGTCTATCTCGTCAAGTTCTATCTCGTATTCCCTTTCAACTTCGAGTATTTCTTCTAAAATCGGATCACTCGGTTCGAAAAATACCGGAAGGTCTATGCCTTCTATTTCAAAATCCCCGAAATCCCTTAAAAGACACAAAAATTTTTTAATATTTTCCGCTTTCGGATGAAAGAGTATATCTTTTCCGACTAAAATCTTACCTTTATCCAATTTTTCCAAATCAAATTCGTCAAAATTACTCTCCCCGAACAGATACCCGTCATCCATATCGTCAAAATAATCTTTTACCTTTTCAGGAACCTTTTCATACGTAAAATGTTTGGCAATTAGGGCGATAACCGCTTCTTCGGCCATGGGCTCGTACGTTATGCTTTCTTTATATTTCACCGGATGCAGAAAAACGTCCGCATTTATATTTTTTAAAGGCAGGTTACCTATTGAAATAATCATTTTTTTATCCTTAGACTGATTTTGAAAACACTTTCTGATTTGCCATTTTTTTGAAATATTCGTCAAACGGAAGCACAATGTTTCTTATCAAAAGGCTTCCCGTTTTGTTTACTTTGATTTTTTCGGGCCTAATTTCGACAAGACCCTCGTCCACAAACTCCTGAAGCTCTTTTATTTCGTTTTCGAATTTGTCGAAAAAATCTATGCCAAACCTGTTTTCGAACCTTTTAACGTCAAAACTGAAATTAGCCATCATTTCCATAATGACATATTTTCTTATTTTATCTTCTTCGCTTAAAATCACACCCCTGAAAACGGGTATTTTACCCGCATCAACCGCTTTTTCGTAGTTTTTCAAGTCCTTGTGGTTTTGCATATAAACATCTTCCGTTTCACCTATGGACGTAAGTCCCACGCCTATTAAATCGGCGCCTCCTTTTGTGGTGTATCCCTGGAAGTTTCTGTGAAGTTCGCCTTTTGCTATTGCTTTGAAAAGCTCGTCTTCCGGTTTTGCAAAATGGTCCATTCCCACCATTACATACTCGTTGCTTTCAAAAAAATCGATTACGTATTTAAAAATTTTAAGTTTTTCTTCCGGAGTCGGAAGAGTCGTTTCGTCGATTTTTCTCATACCTTTTTTCATCCAAGGGACATGTGCGTAGTTAAATACGGCAAGTCTGTCCGGGTCAAGTTTTAAAACCAGATCAAGCGTTTTTTTAAACGTTTCAAGAGACTGGCGGGGAAGCCCGTATATAAGATCTATATTTATGGAGTTTATTCCCGCCTCTCTTGCTATATCTACGGCTTCTTTCGTAATATCGAAAGGCTGGATTCTGTTTACCGCCTTTTGCGTCTCTTCGTTAAAATCCTGAACACCGAAACTGATTCTGTTAACCCCGAACTCTTTCATAACATCCATATGTTCCTTTGAAAAAAACCTCGGGTCAATCTCCACACTTATTTCCGCATCTTCTTCGTAATTTTTAAAATTCTTCTTAATAAGCGCATAAACTTTTTCAAGTTCTTCGGGAGTAAAAAATGTGGGGGTCCCTCCGCCGAAATGAACCTGTCTTACAAGCCTGCCGGTATCAAGGTGATTAGAAAGCGTTTCAAGCTCTTTTTCAAGATATTCAATGTATTTCGTTCTTTTGTCGGCTTTTGAGGTGTATATTACGTTGCATCCGCAGAAATAACACGCACTTTTGCAAAAAGGAAGGTGAAAATAAAGACTAAGAGGCTTGTCGCCTTTTAAAAAAGGAATTATCTCCTCTTCGTTTAAATCTTTAAATTCCACGGCTGTGGGATAGCTTGTGTATCTCGGCGCGTGCCTTGAAAATTTACTGAGTTTTTTGAAATCTATTTTTTCATTAGTCATACTTTTCTCCATTTTATTACATAAACTCTCTTGCGAATTCTTTTCCGGCGTTTTCCCACTCGTCAAACGATACGACAACCTCTTTTTTAATCATTTTGTCATCTTTAAGAAGAGCCGCTTTTATTTTAATGGAATCGTCGCTCATTATTTTGGCATAAACGCCTACGGGCGCGTGACACCCGAGATTTAACGTATCGACGAAATCTCTTTCAATAGACACGCATATCTGCGTTCTGAAATCGTTTAAAGGCTTAACCGCTTTGATAACTTTTTCGTCGTTTACCGTTTCTATTCCCAAGGCACCCTGCCCCATGGCCGGAATCATAATATCGGTATCGAGAATTTCAAAATATTTTACACTTTTTAAAAGACCGAGTCTTTTAACACCTGCATGGGCTAAAATAATAGCGTCGTATTTTCCGTCTTTGAGTTTATTGATTCTCGTATCGACATTTCCCCTCAAATCCGTAATTACCAAATCTTCCCTGAAAGCTTTCAGCTGCATCGCCCTTCTTATGGAACTTGTACCTACCACTGCGTTATGCGGAAGTTCCGCAAGCGTTTCATAGTTTTCACTTAAAAACACATCTTCAACCGCTTCTCTGGGGGGAATGGCGGCTAAAGTAAAATGATCCGTCTCATACTGGGTCGGAAAATCTTTAAGAGAGTGCACGGCTATTTGCGCCTCTCCTCTTAAAAGCGCTTCTTCGACCTCTTTGATAAACAGCCCCTTACCGCCTATTTCGGCAAGCGGTTTGTCTAAAATTTTGTCACCTGTGGTGGTTACGATTTTCAAATTAATTTCATGTCCTAAATTCTCTAATTTAGCTTTAACCCACTCTGCCTGCCACAAAGCAAGTTTACTGCCTCTCGTTGCAATTGTCAGTTTCATTTTCTCCCTTTATAGTTTATATTTTTTAAAAATTATACCATTACTTAAGCAGTTTTGCCGCATCTTTTGCGTGATAAGTGATAATCATATCGGCACCGGCCCTTTTGAACGAAGTGAGTATTTCCATCATCAAAGTTTCATAATCCATCCATCCGTTAAGAGCCGCGGCTTTTACCATTGAATATTCACCGCTTACGTTATATACGCAAAGAGGTTTTAGTGTGTTTTCTTTAATTTCTTTAATTATATCCATAAAAGCAAGCGCGGGCTTCACCATTAAAATATCGGCTCCTTCGGCTTCGTCGATTATGCTCTCAAGAAGCGCTTCGCGGGAATTTGCGATATCCATCTGGTATGTTTTTCTGTTTTTCGGCACATATTCGTTATCCACAGGCGCACTTTCGGCAGCGTCTCTGAACGGTCCGTAAAACGCACTTGCAAATTTTGTCGAATAACTCATAACGGGAATATGTGAAAAACCGTCTTCATCAAGCGCATTTCTTAAAGTTTCAATAATATTATCCATCATACCGCTCGGCGCTATCATATCGGCTCCCGCCTTTGCGTGAATAATCGCCTGTTTCGCGCTTATCTCCAAGGTCGCTTCGTTATCCACCGTTTTTAAATGCGGGTTTATAATTCCGCAGTGTCCGTGATCGGTAAATTCGCAAAAGCAAAGATCCGTAATAATCGCTATCTTATCTCCGAACGCTTTTTTTGCCGCTCTTACGCTTCTTGCAATAAGCCCTTCCTCATCAAGTGCGTCGCTTCCGCAGCTGTCTTTAAGCTTCGGAATACCGAAAAGTATAACGGCCCTGATTCCGAGATCAATACACTGCTGAATTTCATCTAAAAACTCTTTTTCACCGAACTGATAAATTCCCGGCATCGATTTTATTTCATTTTTGCCAACAAGGCCTTCTTTTATAAAAACGGGCATTATCAGATCTTCCCTGCGTATGTAATTTTCCCTTACCAAATCCCTGATATTGGCGTTTAGTCTAAGTCTTCTTAGGTTCATTGCTCTGCCTTTACTATTTTTCCTTTAGGATATTTTAAATATACTTCTTTATCTATAGCAATTACATAAGGAAAACCCTTATTGTGTAACCGGCTTTTCGCTTTTTTTGCCGCTTTTTTGGCTATTGCAATTCTTGATAATTTCACTGTAAACCTCCTCATCGTATATATAGTTGCTATCAGCAATTAATTCATATTCTATATCATTTAAGTATATTTCAAAAAAATCAACAATTTTTAAAACAGTACATAAATTTTTTAAACTACGTTTATATCTTCTAATTATATCATTAAACGGAACAAAATGTCCTTCATTACTTTTTGCTCTAATATCTACTCTTTTAATATTTTCTTTAACCGTACTTACATATACATATATAAGTTCAACTTTGTAATTATTACACTTTGCAAAGTCAATCAGTTTAAATACATACTTTCCGCTTAATGTTGTTTCAATCAAAATATTTTTTTTATTTTCTATAGATTTCATAACTCTTTTAATAAATTCTTTACCAGCTTGAATTTCTGATAATTTTTCATTAAATGCAATATCGTCTGCATTTAAATATACATAATCGTACTCTTTTATAAACTCTTTTGAAAAAGTCGTTTTACCGCTGCCGTTTGCACCGGCAACAATAATCAAATTCATTTTCTTGTCAGTTCTTTACATAAATTTACGAAATATTTGGCGTTTTCAACCGGCACATCGGGAAGTATTCCGTGCCCGAGATTGAATATGTGTCTGTGCCCTTTCATTATCCCCGCTATTTTTTCAACCGCTTCGCGGGTTGCGCTTTTTGAATAAAGACGGGTGGGCTCCATATTTCCCTGAAGCGTGTAATTATCCTTAAACACTCTTAGAGCATGTCCGATGGGTGTGGACCAGTCCACTCCGACAACATCGAATTCACCGTCCATTTCATCCATATAAAGCCCCACTCCTTTGGAAAAAAGTATTACAGGAATATGAGGATATTTTCCTTTTATAACTCTTCCTATCTCCCTCATATAATTCCATGAAAACTCAAAAAACTTTTCCTTTTCAAGCGCGCCGCCCCAGCTGTCAAACACCATAATGGCATTTGCGCCCGCCTCAATCTGTTTAGAGAGATATTCAATCGTTTCTTTCGTATTAAAGGTAAGCAATCTATGCAACATCATCGGATTTGAATAAACCATTTTTTTAATTTTCGCGTACTGTTTACTGCCCCTTCCTTCAACCATATACGTGGCTATAGTCCAGGGACTTCCCGCAAACCCGATAAGAGCCTTTTCCTCCGGCAGTCTTTCTCTTATCAGTTTTACACCTTTATAAACGTATTCGAGTTTTTCATCGGCACTGCTATCAAGCGATTCAATATCTTCTTCGGTATCTATAGTTTTATCAAAAACCGGACCGACTCCCTTTTCGAATCTTAAAGGAAGCCCCATTTCCATAGGCAGGTTTAAAATATCGCTGAAGAGTATAGCCGCGTCCACATCAAGTATGTCTATCGGCTGAATGGTAACCTCGGCAACCACTTCAGGATTTCTCGTCATATCAAGAAAATTCCCTACTTTTCTTCTTACCTCCATATATTCCGGCAGGTATCTTCCCGCCTGTCTCATCATCCATACCGGCGTATATTCCGTCTCTTTACCAAAACACGCGTCAACAAATATCATTTATTCTCCTTTTTATATAAGCTGAAAGCTAAAAGCACAAAGCTTAAAGCTATATATATACAATATTATTTTTTAATTTTCCACCCGACCATCTCACGAAGGTCAGGCAAGCTTTTTCATTTTTCACTTCTTCAACTCTCAATTCTCCATTCTCAATTCATTTAAATATTCCCTTTTCCATATGGTATTCACATTTGTTCATATCAAGGTTTTCACCGTTCATTCCGAAAAGTCTTTTCACCGATGAAACCAAAATGTCAACCTCCGCACTGTCCGCCATTTTTCTAAGCGTAACGTTCGGATGGTGCAAAAACCTTTTAAAAGCGTTATGAAGCACTTTTTCGACCTCATCGGCAACTTCGGCGGGGATATATTTTTTCTTAACGGCGTTTTTCAAAGCCAAATCGGCACACTCATGCGCCTTTTCCTGTAAAAACTTAATAACGGGATCAATTGAAACCGACTGAAGGTATTTTTCGAATTCATCCACACATCTGTTTATAAGTTCTTTGGCGTTTTCAAGTTCTTTTTGTCTTTTCTGCAGATTCCTCTCACTGATTTCTTTTAAATCGTCAACTTTTATAAGTGTTATATCATCACATGTCGGACCTTCTATATCACTCGGAATCGCCAAATCGAACCATAATCTTTTAAAAGAGGTCGGTTTGACGTCCTCTCCTCTTATTATCGGGTAACTCGAAGCCGTGGCACTGAAAAGCAGACGGTAATTGTTTATCAGTTTAGGAAGTTTTTCAAGCGAATGTATATCGATGTTTACTTCATCCCCGAGCTCTTCTTTTAGGGCAAAAGCATTTTCAACCGTTCTGTTTACGAGAATTATATTCACTCCCTCTTTTATAAGGTTTTTACACACGATTCTCGCCGTATCACCCACTCCCACAACTACGGCACTGTAACCGCTTAAATCGTTAAGCTCCTCTTTCGCCCTTCTTACCGCAATACTTGCAACAGACACCGGTTCGCTTGATATTTGAGTTTGGTTTCTCACTTTTTTAGCACATTTAAAGGAAAAATGAATAAGCCTTGTGAGATCCTGACCTATAAAATGTTTTTCATACGCATCGTAAAAAGCTTCTTTAAGCTGGCCGGTAATCTGTGTTTCTCCCACCACCATCGAATCAAGAGAAGCGGCAACCTTGAAAATATGCTCAATAGCATCACGCCCTTCATAAATTTCAGCTTTTACAAGTTCTTCCGGGGTTATTACTTTTTTATACACTTTGTCATAAAGTTCTGTCAAATCCCATTTTTTATCAAAAACCACTTCTATTCTGTTGCAGGTCGAAAGAAGAAAAACCTCTTTAAAATCCTTGAAATCTTCAAGAGTTAATTTTGCAAGTTTGCTTCTTAAAACAACATCGGAATTTCTATAGTTAAAACTTATAATAAAATACATTTTCAACCTTTCGGATGATATTCATTGTCTTCTAACCTTACAGGTTTCGACACTCTTGAGAGTATACCCATTATTAACGTAACAATCACAACCGCAAACCATGCCCCCATTCCTGCGAATATGACGTTAATCCACCAGTAGCCCTCGGCCGTTCCCTGTCCGTAACTGTGAAGACCCTGTGCAATATAAAAATTCACACCGAAATATGTCATTAAAACGAAGAAAAAGCTTAGGAAACTAAGCAGCGAAAATATAAACTCTCCCCTGAGTTTCGGAATCATTTTTCCGTGAATAACAAGGGCATAGACAATCATCGTAATTAAACTCCACGTTTCTTTAGGGTCCCATGACCAGTATCTACCCCAGCTTTCGTTCGCCCACACGCCGCCTAAAAAAGTACCGATACTCAAAAGCGCAAGTCCGATATAAAGCGCAATGTAAATGATATTGTTAAGCTGTTTTATCTGATTGTCGAGATTTTTGTATTTTTTAAGAGCAAAAAGTATAAGATTTAGCGCACCTAACATACTTCCCACACCAAGGAAACCGTAACTTGACGTAATTACCGCAACGTGGATAAGCAGCCAGTATGATTTAAGAACAGGCACCATATTCGTAATCTGAGGGTCTATATTGTTAAGGTGTGCAACCATCATAAACATTCCCGCAACAAAAAGACCGGCCCCGAGAGCAAGCATTGACTTTCTGAAAAATATTAAAGAAGCGAACGCACTGCCCCATGCGATAAATACAATGGACTCATACGCGTCCGACCACGGCGCATGCCCCGCTATATACCATCTTAAAAGCATATTAGCAGTGTGTACGATTAACGCCAAAACACCCAATACATAAAGCGTTTTTTCAATTTTAGGAAATCTTTTTTCTTTTAAAATCTCGGCAAAACCTATAAAAATAAGGATTATTCCCAGCAATAAATAAACACCTATAAGACTCGGAAATATCTGCCAGTGATTATATCTGAGCTCCCATTTTATTTTATTCGGATCAGGTAAGATGGGGGCTGAGTATTCTTTTTGTATTTTATAAATATTTTCCCTTATTTCGGCCACTTTTTTTGCATCGAAATCCCTAAGGGCCTTTACAAGTGAAGCAAATTCGTTCACATAAAAATTTCCGGTAAAAGGATCAAGTTTTTTCATCATAATCATCTTTTGAATTTCAAAAGGCGAATACCACTTATAATTTTCGTTTTTGGCATTAGGCGTAGGATAAATTTTAAAAATCTGTCCCGTAAAAACAAGGTATGAAACGTAAATTCTTTCATTCAGCTTAATCCATTCCCTTTGGACTTTCGTTCTGTCCTTATCGGGAGTGTTAAACGCTTCGTCTATATCTTTTGAATATTTCAGGTTTCCGTCGTTTCCGAAAAACACGTTATAAGGTGCGTACTTTCCGCTGATTCCGAGTTCTTTTCTTATTGCCGGATGCCCTACGTAAATTAAAGGTGCGTTTTGAAACACTTCCGGATACGAAAGCATACCGGTAATCAGCTGATTGTAATTCATACCAAGCAGTTTGGCTTTTTTTGTAATTTTATGAATCACGTCCAAATCAAGGGTGTCCATAGGTTTAATTCTTCCGTTTTGCTGCACGAGAATCTTGGAAAATTCTTTTGCGGAATTTAGAGAATTTTTAGCATATTCATCCAAACTCATGGCTTTTGAAACGTTCGGCATAAGCAAAAAGAAAAATATAAACGCAAAAAGCCCGCTTTTTTGCAGCTTTTTAACCGTCATCATAAATCTGCTTTTTCTGTATAGCATACTCCAGAAAAACCCGATTGCCAAAAGCGCGTAACCGATATATGTCAGCCACATACCCGGGTCATGGTTTACGGAAAGTATACTTCCCTGCTCGTCGGGAAAATAGCTCGCCTGATAAAACCTGTATCCTTTATAAACCAGAATATGGTTCATATATATATGGTAAGGAAAACTTTTAGCGCCGTCTATTACGGTTACGTAGCTGTCGTAACTGCTCGGCTGCATACTTCCCGGGTATTTTCTCATAACAAATTTGTCAAGTTTTATTTTAAATCCCAAATTCACAACTTCCTTATCGGAAGGATGGGCTTTGTTTTTAATTACAACCACTTCGCTTTTTACTTCACCGTTTCTTAAAAAGAGCTGACCTTCATAACCGAAATATCTGGTAACCGCCGCACCTAAAAGTATTATCAGCAAAGACAAATGTAAAACAAAAACGGGTATTTTTCTGTATGATTTGTATTTAAAAAGCACACCGATTAAATTCAGACCCAAAAGCCACATAATTATCTCAAACCACAGCGTGCCGTATACATTAACCCATGCGTCCGTATCCGTTTTCATCAAAGTAGCACTTATCTGCGCAACCAAAAAAACCAGTGAAAGCACTACCATCGTCTCAAGAGAAAAAAAGACACCCAATATTTTTTTTATCATTTTTCACCTTTATATTTTTCATTTACATTTTCAATAATCTGTAAAAAAGCTTTCGGAGGTCTTGCACCTATCATAGAATAAACAAGCTCTCCGTTAGGTTTTAAAAATAAAATGGTAGGGGTAGAGCCCGTAAAGTAATTTTGTACTGTCGGAGGTAACGTATCCTGATCCGCAAGATAAAAAACCGGTACGAAATTTTCGTTTATGTATTTCGAAACTTGTGGATCCGTATAAACCTTTTCAGCCAAATATTTACACGGAGGACATGTGGTAAGGGCAATGTCGACCATTATAAGTTTATTACTTGATTTTGCAATATTTTGAGCAATACCGTAATTCATTGCCCAATTAACTTTACCGCTCCAGTCAACGGCAAACAGACTGCTTAATAAAACCAGCAAAACAAACATTTTTTTCATGGCAAACCTTTTTTTATGAATTTTAACAAAAATTTTACATAAAATTACCGAAAATTCGGACTTTTTTATGAATTATCATTCAAGGGATAATTTTTTTTTATAAATATCCGTTTCCATTAAAATCGGAATAATAATTTAAAAGACTGAAAATGCGTAAAACAATAAGGTGTCTGTCACCTTATTCAAAAATAAAAAAACGCAACACTATAACTTAATTTTATAATAAAATTCGAAAGAAGGAGTTTATTATTCCCCTTCATTCAGTCTTTCGAGAAGATTAGGATGCGCAAAGTCAACCATAGTATGGTCGTTGTGGCAGTTTACACAGCTAATGTCTTTTCCTGCTTTTTTCTCTTTCCAGTACTGTTCGTGAGCATATCTGCTTCCTTCGCTCATTCCGAAAGCTTTTTCAGGTTCTTTTACCATATGGTGACACTGCAGACATGCACTGTCATACACGTAGTGTTTCATCTCCCAGAAATTTTCTTTAAAATCGACTCTTGAAATAATGCCGAACTGAGAAAGCGCATCTTTCGTTCCGCTTATACCTTTTGCAATCAAATACCCGATAAGAGAGTTTTTAGGCAGGTGACAGTCTGTACAGTGATGTACCGCAAATCCATGCTCATTGTTGCCACCGTGTACACTTTGATGGAAACTTTCAACCATCGGTTTCATTGTATGGCAGCTTGCACAGAAATTAGGTTTCCCCGTCACATCAACCAAAACAGCCGCTACATAAGAGATACCCAAACCTATAACGGCACCTGCAATTAATGCTCCTAAAGTTGCTTTTTTCATTCTTCACCTTTAACTTTTTAACGAATTATAAATAACAAAAGTGCTAAAAGAGTGCTAAACGGCAATTCATTTGTTTTACATAAATCTTACATTATTTAAACTTGATAACAAACACGGCACCTCTTTTCGAATTATATGCATAAAGTTCCCCGTTAAAATGCTGCGTTATGATAACCCTGCTCATATAAAGTCCTATGCCTGTCCCCTGGGATTGAAATTTCGTAGTAAAATAAGGTTCGAAAATTTTGTTTTTAATTTCTTCCGGAATTCCCCCCGCGTTGTCTTCTATTTCAATTTTTTTACCGCGAATTCTTATCCAGATTTTTTTATCTTTTATGTTTCTCTCTTTTAAAATATCTATGGCATTGTTTATTATGTTAAGAACCACCTGCGAAAATTCACTTTTATACCCTTCTATCGGTTTCGTGTTTTTTACATCGAAAACAATTTCAAGTCTGTTTTGTTTTATTCTCGCATCCATCAGCTGCAAAGCCTGTTCTATTATTTCTTGAGGACAGAAATGTTCTTTTTTGGTGTCTTTTTTAAAGAAATTAGTAAAATCGTCGATTGTCTGGGACATATAATTTATCTGTGAAAGAGCGGAATTTTTGAACTTTTCAAATTTGTCGTCATTAAGTTTTCCCGTTTTATACATCATTTCGAAATTCTGTATAAGCAGTGAAAGCCTTGTTAAGGGATGCCTCCACTGATGGGCAATGTTCCCCAGCATTTCACCGAGTGCCGCAAGTTTGCTCTGATGCATAAGAAGCTGATCTTTTTCCTGTGTTTTGGCTATTTCTTCCTTAACTTTTTTATCAAGGTCCTTATAAAAATTATAAAGGGGTTTGGAAAAGAAAATTCCGAGCGGAATAGCGAGAAAAATGGAAATAAGTATCATTATCATGGCAAGTTTCTGGGAAATTTCATTCGTCTTATTGATAAGTTTCTTATTTTGAATAAACACCAGTTTAAATTTTTTGTTTAAAGCCACGACATAAATGTCGTTTGTAACAAAAACGCCGTTTGCCTTTTTTATCCTGTCCGCCAATGTATATGTAAACAGATCGAAAATACTCTTGGCTTTTAAAAAATTACTGTAATAAATCCTTCCCTCCCTGTCAATTAAAAGCAGGTTGTAAAAATTATTTGAACCGAGAAAAAGTCTCTTTAACGTCGATTCCAAAACGATAAAACCTTTTTTGGAATCCCCTTTTATAGGCGAAATGGTTTCAAAAACCAGAGCGCCGTTAATCATCATCTCTTTTGTAAACAGTGCCGTTTGAAGTTTAAAATCCCTGAAAATAAAATTACTTTTATCATTGCTGCCGCAGAATATTTCGTTGTCTATTTTTTTACAGTAGACTATGCTTTTGCCGTATTGGTTAACATATTTTATTTTTAAAAAATCCCTGTTTGCAGAAAGAAAAATTTTAAATATTGAAGAAACAATTTGGGGGTTTATTTTAAATTCGTTTGAAAAAAGCTCGCTGTTCGCAATGGCCAATGTGCTTTTTTTAATGATTTCCTCTTTCGTTTTATATATCTGTATAATGTTTTCAGCCGCAATTTTGACTTTTTCCTGAAATTCCTGGGTCGAAATTTTGGTAAAGAAAAAAATACTTATATATGTCAGCGACATAACAATTAAAAATGCGAATATGACAAAAGCCACCGTTATGTCAAATTTAAAATCGTTACTGTTTCTCAATTTTGTATCCGCTCCCTCTTACGTTTTTAATAAAATTTTCTTTAAGTTTCGCTCTTAGTTTTTTCACCTGCGTCCTTAACGTGTTGTCACAAACGCTTTTCTCTTCCCATATATAATCTTTAAGCGTTTCCATATCAACGACCTGCCCTATGTTTTTAACAAGGATTTCCAAAAAATATTTTTCGTTAGGCGTAAGCTCCACCTCCTCACCTTTATAAAACAGTTTAAGATTTTTAACGTCAAAAGAATAATCGTCCGTTATTTTTACGGAACTCGTCTTTTTAAAAACAAGCCTTTTTATCCTAAGCTCGAGCTCTTTAAGCTCAAACGGTTTTTTTATATAATCCGCGGCCCCGATTTCAAACGCCTTTTCCACATGATCCATATCCGAATAGGCAGTAATAAATATCACCGGTACGTCGCTCGCGTATCTTTTGAGTTCGTCGTAAAACTCGTAACCGTTCATTTCGGGCATATTGATATCAAGAAGGAATATGTCGTAATGACTCGGGTAAACCTCTTCGAGCGCTTTTAAAGGCGCAGAGTAATAATCCACCCTATTATCCTGTAGTTCAAGATAATCTTTAATGCTTTCCCCGATAAATTCATCGTCTTCAACCAGTAATATCTTCATATTTGTCCTTTTTAATTTTATTATAACAAATTTCAACATTCCGACAGCAACAAATTGATTTTACAATTATTTTACAAAAAAAAGTGTGCAAGTGTATAAAAAAGTGCCAATAATGTGCCAAAAAAAAACCATTGAGTAAAAAAAAAGTAAAATTTTTATAAAAAAGTTGTATCATTACTATGTAAAAAGCTAAAAAGGAGTGCTTATGTCAATGAACAGAAGAGAATTTCTAAAAACAACAGCGGCAGCAGCGGCGGCAAGCGCTGCGGGAATATCAATTCCGAGCGAAGCTAAAGCGGCGGCCGAAAATACTCAGGCCGGATGGCAGTGGGACAAAGCGGTTTGTCGTTTCTGCGGTACCGGATGCGGTATTATGGTAGCGGTTAAAGACGACAAAATCGTAGCTGTAAAAGGTGACCCGGAAAGTCCGGTTAACAGAGGTATTAACTGTATTAAGGGTTATTTCAACGCTAAAATTATGTATGGTGCGGACAGACTTACTCAACCACTTTTAAGAATGAATGACAAAGGTGAGTTTGATAAAAACGGTAAATTCAGACCGGTAAGCTGGAAAAGAGCTTTCGATGAAATGGAAAAACAATTTAAAAAATATTACAATGAGTTAGGTCCAACCGGAGTTGCGGTATTCGGTTCAGGACAATATACAATTCAAGAAGGTTATGCGGCGGTTAAATTAGTAAAAGCTGGATGGAGAAGTAACAATATCGACCCTAACGCTAGACACTGTATGGCTAGTGCGGTTGTAGGTTTTTATCAAACATTCGGTATTGACGAACCAGCAGGATGTTATGATGATATAGAAATTACAGATACTGTATTTGTTTGGGGTGCAAATATGGCAGAAATGCATCCAATTCTATGGTCAAGGGTATCTGATGCAAAACTGAACAACCCTGATAAATATTTTATAGTTAACTTATCTACATATAGAAACAGATGTTCAAACCTTGCAGATATGGAAATAATTTTCAGACCAAATACAGACCTTGCTATTATGAACTATTTAGGTAGGGAAATTATTAAAAGAAATGCAGTAAACTGGGACTTCGTTAAAAAACACACAATTTTTGCTACAGGACATGCGGATATCGGTTACGGAATGAGAAACCCGAATTCTCCAAATGTAACAGACAAAGAAAGAGACACTGTTGCAAAAGAAGTTGCTAAAGTTGTAACTGAAGAAGAAGCAATTGCTCTTAGCCCAATTGGTAAATGGAAAGCAGGTGATGAAATGCAAATGAAACACACAAAAGGCAAACAACCATTCTGGCACTGGCAAATCAGTTTTGAAGATTTCAAAAAAGCAGTTGAGCCTTATACGTTAGATTATGTAGCAAAAGTAGCAAAAGGTGATCCTGACGAATCACTTGATAGCTTCAAAAGAAAACTTCAAAAATTAGCAGATCTTTACTGTGATCCAAACAGAAAAGCGTTATCTTTCTGGACTATGGGATTCAATCAGCACGTAAGAGGAAGCTGGATCAACGAACTTGTATATATGGTTCATTTATTACTTGGTAAACAATCTCAACCAGGAAGCGGTGCATTCTCATTAACTGGTCAGCCGAGTGCTTGTGGAACAGCAAGAGAGGTTGGAACATTCGCACACAGACTTC
>NZ_JBMYAU010000072.1:0-6624 GCF_053994455.1 Nautilia sp.
AAATCCGGTATTCAACCAGGCTTTAAGCGCGCTTGAGAGTTTGGGCTTTAATAAAAACGACATTGTTAAAGCATTAAACGGAATAGAAAGTAGTAATCTTGAAGAAACAATAAAATTAGCATTAAAAAAACTGAGTAAGGATGTGAAATGACATTTGCTTTAATATTCGGTGGTAACAGTTTTGAACATGAAATATCTATTGTAAGTGCGATTACTTTAAAAGAAAAAATCAAAAAACATAATCTTATATTTATATATATTGACCAGTTTAGAGACATATATTTAATTGAAAAAGAGAATATGAAAAGCAAATATTTTGCAAGCGGGAAATATAAAAATTCACAAAAAATAGAATTTGTAAAAAACGGGTTTAAATATGTTAAAGGTTTTTTAAAGAAAGAATATTATGTTAACTTTGATGTAGCAATAAATCTTATCCACGGCAAAGACGGGGAAGACGGAAAACTCCCGGGGATACTTGAATTTTTTTCTGTAAAAGCAATAACGCCAAATGTAGAGGCAAGTGCAATAAGCTATAATAAAATTTTAACTAAAATGTATGCCAAAGAAATAGGGGTGAATACAATAGAATATGAAATCGTAACTGAAGCAAAAACCAAATTTGATTTTCCGATTATTGTAAAACCCGCAAGACTTGGTAGCAGTATAGGTGTGAGTGTGGTAAGAAACCAGGATGAATTTAATTATGCTTTTGATGTGGCGAGGGAATTTGATGATTTAATAATTGTTGAACCCTTTATTGAAGGTATAGAAGAATACAACCTTGCCGGGTTTTGCTCAAAAGAAGGGTTTGTGTTCAGTAAAATAGAAAAAGTTGAAAAAAAAGAGTTTTTGGATTTTGAAAAAAAATATATGGATTTCAGTAGAAAAGAGACAAAATTTCCTGAAATTGAAGAGGATTTGAAAATAAAACTTCAAAATTCGTTTAAAAAAATATATGGCAATATGTTTAAAAACGCGCTTATAAGATGTGATTTTTTTGTAAAAGACGGGATAGTGTATTTAAACGAAATAAATCCTGTTCCGGGCAGCCTTGCGAATTATCTTTTTGATGATTTTGATCAGATTCTTGAAAAACTTGCCGGAAGTGTCGAAAATGAAAAACTCATACCTGTAAACTTCGAATACATCAATAAAATTCAAATGGCCAAGGGGAAATAGAATGACTTACAGATTTATTATAAGCGGAAAAGTTCAGGGGGTCTGGTACAGAAAATTTGTAAGTAAAAATGCGAAAAAAGCCGGTTTTAAGGGATATGTAAGAAATTTGCCCGATACAAGGGTCGAAGCGGTTGCCGAAATAGAAAATGAAGAAAAATTAAAAGAATTTTTGGACATTTTAAAAAAAGGTTCGCCTTACAGCAATGTGAAAAATATAGAATTCGAACGGACAGAAGATATGAAATTTAATGATTTTGAAATAAGGTATTAAGTATGTTTGATTTGGTTGTCAATTTTATTACCGCCTATGTTTTAGGATTTTATATTATAACGGTTTTACAGTGGTACGGCTACAAAATAAAGCGGATACTTTTTCATTTTCACAAGCCCCTTTGGCATCTTCTGTATTTCGTGGTGCCTGTAGTTACTTATATCGCCGCATACAGGTTTTTTTGGATATATCTGTTTTTCGGGCTTATTCCTTCTCTGTTTTTATGGGTAAAAAGGGTAAAAGCTCTTGTCGTAACGGACAGGGTAAAAAGGTTTTTTGTTTATGTGGGGCTTTTTGAAACGCTGAATCTTTTATTGTTAAACAAATATCATTACAATCCTGGAACAGGGGTTTTGTTTGTAATAATCGCAGCCGTTTTGGCGTCTGAAATAACGGAATATGTTTTATTTGTCAAATACAAAAACCTCGCCAAAAACAGACTTAAAAAAATCAATCCCAAAATCGTCGCCATTACCGCCAGTTACGGAAAAACATCAATAAAAAACTTTTTATATCAGTTGTTAAAAGACAGTTTCAGGGTTTATAAAACACCAAGAAGCGTCAATACGTTAAAAGGTATAGTTAAAGATATAAATGTAGATTTGCCGGAAAACATTGAAATATACATTGCGGAGGCGGGTGCGAGAGAGAAGGGCGATATTCTCGAAATTGTGGAATTTTTAGAAAACGAATATTCGATTTTAGGAAAAATCGGCCCGCAGCATATCGAATATTTTAAAACGCTCGAAAACATCAAAAACACAAAACTTGAAATATTTAAAACGCCTAAACTTAAAAAAGGCTTTTCTTACGAAGTGCCTTATAACGAAAAAGTTGAAGTTATTAAAGACAGAATTAAAAACATAAAAGCTTCACTTGATGGTATAAAATGGGAAATCGAAATAGAAAATAAAACATATCCGTTCGAATGTAAACTTTTAGGCGGGTTTAATGCCGTAAACGTAACACTTGCCGTTTTTCAGGCGTTGGAATTCGGACTTAGTATTGAAGAATTGCAGCAAAAAGTGCTAAAATTGGAATCAATCCCCCACAGGCTTCAAAAAATCGAAGTAGGGGGCAAAATCATAATTGACGACAGTTTTAACGGAAACCTCGAAGGAATGGTTGCTTCTTATGATTTGGTAAAAGAGTACCGGGGCAGAAAAGTACTCGTAACACCAGGAATTGTCGAAGCGACGGACGAACAAAACGTAAAACTTGCAAAAAAAATAGAAGAGGTGTTTGATCTGGTGATTATAACGGGAAATATAAATAAAAAAGTTTTATGCGAAAACATTATAAATACGGATAAAATCGTATTAAACAACAAAAAAGACCTGGAAAAAATTCTGGCGGAAAACACAAAAGCGGGCGATTTGATTCTGTTTAGCAACGATGCTCCGGAATATCTGTAAGGAGAAAAAATGGACGGTTTTATGAATGCCTTTTTTAATCTGACGATACCTCTTAGCGAACACATTGATTATACCATTGTAGGTACGGCCGTAATTGTATTGGTACTCTCTTTTATACCCAAAACCGATTTGATTGTTGAGAAAATAACCAACTTTTTTATGATTTTGGCGGTCGTTTCACTTATTGTTTTAACCCTGATCGTCAGTTACGACGTAATAGTCAGAAAGCTTTTTCACGGGGGGAGTATTGCGTTGCAGGAGCTTGAATGGCATCTTTTCGATTTAACGTTTCTATTTGCAATCGCTTACACTTTAAGCCACGACAAACACGTAAGGGTTGATATTTTTTACGACAGGTTTTCAGTAAAAACGAAAGCCGTTATTCAGATAATTACAATTCTTTTTTTCGTAATTCCGCTTGCCACTTTAATCGTTGCCGAAGCGATACCTTTTATTCAGATGAGCTATTCCATGCACGAACAGTCTGGCGACCCGGGTGGGCTTTGCTGCAGATGGATTATAAAAAGTGCGATGATGTTCGGGTTTTTTGTTGTTATTTTACAGTCCGTATCGGAACTTAAAAAAGCGTATTATAAATTAAAACACTCAAAAGGTAATTAATGACTGGGATAATTTTATTTATCGTTGCGTTTATATTGTTGATGGTTGGGATTCCGGTTGCATTTGCTTTTGGTGCAAGCGCTGTATTTGCCGCTTTGATAGATCCGAATCTTGGGCTTGACGTATTCGGACTTCTGCCTTACAGGGTTTATGGAATAATGCAAAACTTTACGCTGATGGCGGTTCCCCTTTTTATATTTATGGGATTTATACTTGAAAAAAGTAAAATTGCCGAAAATATGCTTGAATCGATAGGCGAGCTTTTCGGACCCGTAAGGGGAGGTCTTGCGATTGCCATAGTGATAGTCGGTGCCATATTGGCCGCATCTACCGGAATAGTGGGGGCAAGTGTGGTTATGATGACGATTATTTCATTGCCGATTATGCTAAAACACGGTTATTCCCCGAGGCTCGCCGGCGGTGTAATTGCCGCAAGCGGGACGCTCGGGCAGCTTATTCCTCCGAGCATCGTTTTAATTATTTTGGGTGCGGTAATGAATATAAGCGTAGGGGATCTGTTTAAAGCCGCTGTAATTCCGGGGCTTATAATAGTTGGGCTTTATATTGTCTATATTTTAATAGTCGCTTTTTTAAAACCTGAAATCGCACCTGCGATTAAAACCGACAAACCGTATTCCAAAATACTTTTTCAGGCTTTAAAATCCCTTGTTGCTCCTTTTATACTTATTGCTATTGTTTTAGGAAGTATTTTTGCAGGGTTTGCCACACCTACCGAATCAGCCGCAATAGGCGCACTCGGTTCAATCATACTTACGTTTTTTTACAGAACGTTTAATATGGAACTTTTAAGATACGCTACCGTTGAAACGGTAAAAATTACTGCCATGATATTTATGATTTTAATCGGTGCTACGGCTTTTTCGCTTGTATTTAACGAATCGGGGGCGGGTGATATTGTTACTACTTTCTTTACCGATTCCATTTCAAACCAGTATGCGTTTATTGCCATTACAATGGTTTTGATTTTTATTTTGGGATTCTTTATCGATTTTATCGAAATTACGTTTATTGTAATTCCAATACTGCTTCCAATTGTTCAGGAATTCGGAATAGATCCTTTATGGTTTGCGCTTTTAATAGCAATAAACCTTCAGACTTCATTTTTGACGCCGCCTTTCGGGTTTAGTCTGTTTTATCTAAAAGGTGCCGCGGGTGATAAAATACAGACGAAAGATCTGTATCTCGGTATTATTCCGTTTATTTTAATACAGATATTAACTCTTTTAATAGTTATTTTTATACCTAAACTCGTTTATATTTTAGTTAACTGATGGTTTATATAGGAACAAGCGGGTATTTTTACAAAAACTGGGTAGGGGAGTTTTACCCCTCTGCACTCAAAACATATCAGTTTTTTGATTATTATGCGAAACATTTTAACTCTTTGGAACTTAACTCCACATTTTACAGGTTTCCTAAAATAACTACAATCAAATCATGGAAATACAGACTTAAACATTTTGAAAACTTTAAAATTTCAATCAAAGCAAACAGAGAAATTACACATAAGTCCGGATTAAAAAATTTGGATGGATTAAGAGAGTTTTTGTCAGTAATAAAAAATCTGGATATTTATCTCGGTGCGGTTTTATTTCAGCTTCCTCCGTCTTTAAAATATGACATAGGGCTTCTTATAAATTTTACGCGTGCACTTGATGATGATTTAAAATATGCGATAGAGTTTAGAAACAGTTCGTGGTATAGGCTCGAAACATACACGTACCTTAAAGATAAAAACATTGCAGTTGTATGGCACGATTACAATCAGGAGATCGATTTTACACAGACAGCCGACTTTATATATGTAAGACTGCACGGAACGCAGGGAAAATATAAAGGAAACTATAGCGATGAATTTATGCTTGAACTCAAAAACAGGATAAAAGACAATGAAAGCTATATTTATTTTAACAATACGGATGACAACAGCGCATTTAAAGACGCGTTAAGATTAAAAGTGGTATTTGAAAATAAGATTTAGAGAATATACATTATGTTAACTAAATAAACTAAAAGGATACCAAAACGGTATCCTTTTAGTTTATTTATATAGTTATACATAAGGTATTAGATCAGTTTCATTGCCAGTTCGCTTCGTTCCAGTTTGACTGGTTCCATACCATTGCCTGTGTTTGATTAGTGTCGTTTGATATTGTGTTGTCATCGGAAGAACTGCTGCTCCCTCCACATCCTAAAACAAACAGCAAAACCAAAAAAGCAGCAATAAAAAACAATGTTTTTTTCATTTTATACCCTTTAATAAACACTGACATTTACATCGTTTTGCAACATTTGATTTTTTAAATCCTCGCTAATTCCTAAAACTGTAGAATCAAAAGGTTTAACAGGATAAACACTTAAAACCGAGCTGTTGTAATCAAATAATTCACAGGTTCCATCTGCCACCTGATAAAAAGTTTTTTCGTTATTTTGATATGTTTCATAATTACTGAATGTATAATAATAAAAATTATCACTTAAATTTACAGTTTGATTGTCATCCCCAACCTCGGCAAATCTTATTATAGCTCCTTTTCCGAATTTTATACTTATATGCTGTCCATTTGCAGATAAATTATTATCAATAGGATAGTAGCTCCTTATAACATAACTCCCGCTTATATCACAGTTCGGATTGTCAAATAAAACCCATAAAGTTGTTAAGAATCGCTCTTTAAAAACCGGATACCCTATACTTCTAAAAGATAAATATGAAGAAGGTGTATGAATAGTTTTATATCCGATGTAAAGTCTGTAATTTGTAGGCGTTAACATTGCAAGCGAACGTATATCAAACATTGTAAGTAATCTGCCAACTTTTGTGTCGTTTATATATACGGAAGCATTTGAAACGGTGTTTTGAACCTGATTTTGAAGATATGTGAAGTTGTTGTTTACATCCTCCGCTTTTGCCGGTGTGTTTGGTGTGAAAGTAATCAAGCCGTCAGCAAATAACGCTACCCCCCCCCCCCTATTAATAAAGCACTGATTAATTTTTTCATTTTTGCTCCTTTAATTTAAATTTAATCAAATTATTATATAAAAAAAATGTTTTTATTTGCAACACTAAAACAATTTATTTAACAAATCTTTGTTATCTTCAAGGTATTTGTC
>NZ_JBMYAU010000073.1:0-10470 GCF_053994455.1 Nautilia sp.
CTTAAAATCCTATTTACGGTCGTTAAAAACGGACCAAAAGGAGCGCACTAATGACTTGGGCACCAATTACAGTGGACGCAACACATTTTTATCTACAGGTTTATTGGTGGATAATTGTTGCGGTTCTCGGAGGATTATTCTTATTTATGACATTTGTTCAAGGTGGACAAACATTATTCCATGTTGCACAAAATGAAACGGAAGAAAGAGGTATTTTAAACTCTCTTGGTAGAAAGTGGGAACTTACATTTACAACGTTGGTAATGTTCGGTGGTGCACTATATGCGGCATTCCCGCTATTTTACTCCGTATCTTTCGGTGGTGCGTACTGGGTGTGGATGCTTATTCTTTTCGCATTCGTACTTCAGGCGGTATCATACGAATATATGAACAGAACGGGTAACCTTATCGGTAAAGGCGCATATAAATTTTTCCTATATTTCAACGGTGTTGTAGGTATCGTTTTAATCGGTGCCGCAGTCGGTACTTTCTTTACAGGTTCAAACTTCAGTTATGATCCTGCGACAAGAGTTCTCGAATGGGGTACTGCCGCTAACGGATTCAACCTAAGAGGTTTGGAAGCGGCAATCGATTTCGGACACGGTGCATGGTTCAACCTTGCAATGGGTGTTTTGGTATTTGCCGTTGCAAGAATTTTAGGTGCTCTTTGGCTGATTAACGATTTGGATGAAAACGACTTTGCTGAAGTCGTCGCAAGATTAAGAGCAGTTGTAAAAAGATGCTTTATCGTATTGCTTGTGGCTTTGGTAATCGTTCTTTACGGATTAATTACCATGAAAGGTTACGCATACGATATTCACGATCCTAAAGGTACCGTTTCTTTGGTTGCAGGTAAATATCTTCAGAATCTATTGGCATTCGGTGCGATTCAGCTAATCGTATTTTTGGTTGGTGTTGTACTTTTCGTTTTAGGTGTGTTCCAAAGCGGATTCGGAAATTCAAGAAAAGGTATCTGGGCGGCAGGTCTTGGAACCGTATTAATAGGTATTATCGTATTTACACTCGCAGGTCTTAACGGTACTGCGTTTTATCCAAGTTATGCTGATTTACAAAGCAGCTTGACTATTCAAAACAGTTCAGGTTCAAAATACACACTAATGGTTATGGCATGGGTTAGTGTTGCTGTTCCTTTTGTTTTAGGTTACATTATGTATGTTTGGTATCAAATGAAAAAACAAGGTCCTATTACAAAAGAAGAAATCTTAACAGACGACCATGCATATTAAGGAGCGGATATGAGAAAGTTTTTAGCATTAATAACATTATTTCTTGGAAGTTTTCTTTTCGCTTCCGAGAAACTGTTGCCAAACGGTATTACTCCGGAAGCACAGAACATTAACACGACATGGGGATTGATTCTATTCTTTATGTGGCCGATTTTAATAATCGTATGTTACAAATTCGTAGAATTCACTCTTAAAAAAACAGGGGTTGAAACAGACCTCTGATTTTTCCCTTCTTTTTTAATTCTTCTATATACCTGCAAGTCTAATTTTCTCGCCTTTTAATAAATTTTAAATTCAAAGTATTACATTTTAGGATGTTTTTAATAATAAATGCAAAAAACAACTGATTTTAAACTGATTAAAAATGTCTTGGGCGGCATTTTCGGAAATGTGTTGGAATGGTACGATTTTGCGGTTTTCAGTTTTTTAACCCCCGTTTTGAGCAAACTTTTTTTTCCGGAAGAAGATAAAATAGTGGGAATCATACTTACTTTCGGCGTTTTTGCGACCGGTTACCTGTTCCGCCCGTTAGGAGGGATCATTTTCGGATACATAGGAGACAACAAAGGCAGAATAACAGCGTTAAGGGTTTCCATACTTTTAATGGCTATTCCCACAGTTATAATAAGGTTTATGCCTACTTACCAGAACATAGGCGTTTTTGCGGCTCTTATACTTGTTTTGCTAAGAATAGTACAGGGTATATCCGTCGGAGGGAAACTTATCGGTTCAACCTCTTATCTTGTAGAAATAGCGCCAAAAAACAAAAAAGGATTTTTCGAAGCTTTACTCTTTTTAGCGCCATAGGCGGCCTTCTGTTCGGATCAACGGTGGTAACAGTGCTGAATTCTCTGCTTTCACAGCAGCAGATGAGGGAATGGGCTGGAGAATACCCTTTATAATAGGTATTTTTATTTTTGCCGTAGGTGTTTGGTTAAGAGAGCATTTGATGGAATCCGAAGAATACTTTCAATACAGAAAAAACAAGGAATTGATAACAAAACTGAGGGATCTTTTAAAAACAATGCCTTACGAAACAATACAGCTCTTCGCAATTATATGCGTGGCAACGGTCAGCTCGTATATGCTGTTCGTGTGGATGCCGACATATCTTGAAAAAATAATAAATCCTCCTGTTCACAATGCTCTTTTAATAACCGACCTTGTAATGGTCGTCGTATTGGTAACCATTCCTGTTGCGGGAATAATTTCCGACAGGTACGGCACAAAAACCGTTTTAATGGCGGCGACTTTAAGCATATGGGTGCTTTCATATCCGCTTCTGGTTTTGTCACAGCAAAAAAGCTTTACACTGGTACTCGCCGCTGAATTGGTTTTTGCCGTTTTCTCCGGATTCATTCAGGGGCATCTTCCCGCATTGATGGCTTCAATTTTTCCCATTAAATACAGATATACGGGGATGGCTGTAGGTTATAACAATACGACAGCGTTAATAGGGGGGGGGGGAACCACACCTATGCTGGCGACTATGCTGATTCATAAAACGGGGAATTTAAACGCACCGGCGTTTTATCTCATTTTAGCGGCTGTAATCTCATTTGCAGCTTTTTATAAATTAAAAAAATAACGATATTTTTTTGATATAATTTTATTCCGTATAACCACACTTATTTAGGAGAATTATATGATTAAGGAATTAGACAAAATCGGAATCAAGGCAAACAGAGTAATTCATAATCCCGACTATGAAAAAATCATTGAAGACACGTTGAAAAAAGGCGAAGTTGAAATTACCGCAAGCGGCGCTACCGCGGTGGATACAGGGGAATTTACCGGCAGAAGCCCGAAAGACAAATATTTTGTAAAACAGACCCCGAGCGAACAGTATATCGCATGGGGGGATATAAACCAGCCTATCTCACTTGAAACTTTTAAAAAATTAGAAAGCTTTACAAAAAAAGAATTGTCCGAAAAAGAAGAATTATATGTTATTGACGTTTTTGTAGGTGCATCTAAGGAGAGCAGAAGAGGAATAAGATTCGTAACACCGATAGCATGGCAGGCACATTTTGTTATGAATATGTTTATATTGCCGACTGAAGAGGAACTTAAAAACTTCAAGCCCGACTTTACTTTCTTGGTTGCCGGAAAGGCGAGATACCCGGAGTGGAAAGAAGAAGGACTGAACAGCGATATTTTCGTAGCATTTAACATAGAAGAAAACACGGCCGTAATGAGCGGTACTATGTACGGCGGCGAAATGAAAAAAGGTATTTTTACCATGATGAACTACTGGTTGCCGCTTGAAGGCAAACTTTCTATGCACTGCTCGGCGAATGTAGGGGAAAAAGGCGATGTGGCGCTGTTTTTCGGACTTTCCGGAACAGGAAAAACCACTCTCTCGACGGATCCGAAAAGAAAACTCATAGGCGACGACGAACACGGATGGGATGACAAAGGCGTGTTTAACTTCGAAGGCGGATGTTATGCAAAAGTCATCAATCTCGACAAAGAAAGCGAACCTGAAATTTACGGCGCGATTAAAAGAGGCGCTCTTCTTGAAAACGTCGTAATAAAAGAAAACGGCGAAGTTGACTATACAGACGGAAGTAAAACGGAAAATACGAGGGTTTCGTATCCGATTGAGCATATTGAAAACCATGAATGCACTCTTCAGGGAGGACACCCTAAAAACATTATATTCCTTAGCGCCGACGCTTTCGGAGTACTACCGCCTGTAAGCAAACTTACAAAAGAGCAGGCGATGTATTATTTCCTAAGCGGATATACGGCCAAAGTTGCAGGGACCGAAAGAGGAATTACCGAACCGGTTGCAACATTCAGCGCATGCTTCGGAGAACCTTTCCTACCGCTTCATCCTACGGTTTACGCAAAACTTTTAGGTGAAAAAATAGACAAACACGAAGTTAACGTATATCTCGTAAACACAGGATGGACGGGCGGACCGTACGGTGTGGGACACAGAATGAGTATTAAAGACACAAGGGCTTGTATCAATGCAATTCTTGACGGAAGCATCAATGACGCCCAATTCGAAACACTGCCGGTGTTTGAACTTCAAATCCCCAAAGAACTGCCCGGGGTGAATACGGAAGTTTTAAACCCGAGAAACACATGGGAAGACAAAGACGCTTACGACGCACAGCTTAAAAAACTTGCAAGTATGTTCGTCGAAAACTTCAAAAGATACGAAGACGTTCCCGAAGGCAAAGAGTTCGAAAAGGCGGGACCTAAAATCTAATCCCTCTTTTTCTTAAATTTTTCTTTATTTTCATTAAAAATGTTGCATTTTTTTTTTAATTTTTATATAATTTCAATCCATCACTTGCGGGCTTAGCTCAGCTGGCTAGAGCGCCACCTTGCCAAGGTGGAGGCCGCGGGTTCGAATCCCGTAGCCCGCTCCATTAAATTCAAAGCTTTGAATTTAACTGTGTCTGGCGCCATAGCCAAGTGGCTAAGGCAGGGGCCTGCAAAGCCCTGATCCCCGGTTCGAATCCGGGTGGCGCCTCCAGTTGGATTTTATAAAAGTTGTATTTTTATTCGCCCGGGTGGCGGAATTGGTAGACGCAAGGGACTTAAAATCCCTCGGGAGCTTTTCCCGTGCCGGTTCGAGTCCGGCCCCGGGCACCATCCTCTTAAAACTCAAACGTTTGAGTTCGCTGTGGAGAGGTGGGTGAGTGGTTGAAACCGGCGGCCTTGAAAGCCGTTGAGGTCGCAAGGCCTCCGCGGGTTCGAATCCCGCCCTCTCCGCCATTACTTCGAAAACTCCGTAAATTCGGTATCTTTCAAAAATCAACGAGGTAAGTGTAAGTCGTTTTTGGCGGATTTTTACTGACAATTTAACTGACAATTTTATTTAAATACAATTAAAAATCATTAATTCTAAATAAATCTTTTTTTGTGGGTCGTCAATATTTTTAAAAATATACGAAAAAGTTTTTTTGCTTTCTTGAACTATTGAATCAAATTGAGGATGTTTTTTTACAGCTTCTTTTGCGGTTATTAAAAGTTGAGTAAAGTTTTTGTTGTGTTTGTTAAAAATTATTAAAGCAGTTTTATCATCTCTCCAAGTTACATATCTTTCTAAAAGTTGATCTATTGCTTTTAACAGTTCTTGCTCTCCATACCAAATTTTACATTCTGCAATAAAAACATTGTTACCTTCTTTGTCTTGAACTAATATATCGGTTTTACCTTTTTTGTTAAAAGTTTCTCCTGTTGCTGTATAACTTTTTGAAATAGAATTTAAGTGAGGTAAAAAGAAATCTCTAAAGCCTTCTTCATTAAATTTTGAATATAGATTTTTGTATTTTTCCAAATTTAAACCAAAAATATTAATTTCATTAATGATATCATTATAAGCTTTATCACTTATTGATGAAAATTTTTCTTTTTCAAAAAATGGGTCTAAAGTCTTTGTTTCAAAAATACTATCGAGCTGTATCCTTATTTCATCTTCTGTTTCTTTTAATGAATAAAATTCAGATGGATAAACTGTAATATCTGGCCGCTTGTTTTTAGTTATATTTGCTTTTTTAACAGATTGCAAATTAGATAGTAATATTTTAACTTTTTCTAATTTTGAATTATCTTTTAATTTCACTTTTAAATATTGTGTTTGAAATGCTTTTCTGGATTCTATAACATAATTAGGCATAATGTCTCCTTTTTTTTAACATTTTTATGTAAATTTTCTAAATTTTCTATAAGTTTTTGCCAATTTATATATTGATAAATATCATCAAAAAAATCAGTTTTTACATATCTGTTTTTTAATTTGTCTTTGCAATTTTTGATACAATTTTTAATAATTTCAATTATTTGCTCATTTGTAGCGTTAAAGTATATATCTCTTGTGCAAAACCTGTCTGTTTTATAAATAAAAAGTTTTTTTCTTGTTTTTCTTTTTCGTTTTTGAGCGGTTTCATGATATTCAACCCTTATTTGTCTGCCTCCTGACATATAGAATTTAAGAAATCCAATAATTTCATTATATTCCCATACTCCTCCAAATATATTTATTGGCAAATCTTCATTATAATCTATTTCATCTTTTATTTTTTGGTTATATTTTTTATATTCATCATAATATTTTTGTTTGCTAATTCTATATACGGGTAGTTCGAATAACAATGATGTTTTTAATAGCATTAGAATTCCTTTAAAAAAATTTAAATTTTTCTAAAATAATTTAAATATGATAAATTATCTAAATATGTTTTTAATTCTGATTGAGTCTTTGTTTTAGGATGTTCTTTAAAACTCCAAAACTCTTCTTCATGTTTTTTTAAATGTTCTAATGCATCAAAGAAAACATCAGTGCTTCTGATTTCTATATCAGATTTTTTATTATGATATATTCTCCATTTTTTAGCATAATTACTTGACCAATCTTTTCTTGAACCGGCAATTAATATATATCTAAATTTTGCTACTATGCCAAAAATTCGATTTTTTTCATTAGGATTTTCATCAAAATATTTATCCCATGTTTTAACTTGCTCGATTGCAGCGTTTAATTCTGATGACGGTTTGTTATTTTTTGTAAATAACTTCATTTTAGGTTTTTCAATCTCAACCAAAACCCATTCAGGACCATCAGAATTATCATTAAGCCAGGCATAATCACATCTTAATTCACCACCAAATGATATTTCTCTAAAAATTGGTTGAATTCCAAATTTTCTTGAATACAGTCCATAAAACAAAAACGAATTATCTTTTAATGTATTTAATAAATGTCTTTCAGAATTTTTTTCAAAAGCTATTTTTAAATTTTTTTCAACTTCTTCTATATTCCATCTCATTATAATCCTTTTAGCGTAAATTTTTCTTTTCTTCTTTGTTTGTATATCGGGTGGGTTTTTGGAATCAATTTATTGCCGTCATAAAAATTCACATACCTAAATCCTTCTTCGTTGCAGTTATAATATTTCTCATCAAAAACAACCCATCCGCCGTTATCAAAAGCCACATAAGTTGCTAAACATTTCTCGCTTTTTATATCCCAGAGTTTAACCGTTTTATCCCGGCTTCCCGAAATAATATATTTTCCGTCAGGAGTTATTGCTACTGAATTTATACTGCTACTATGTCCTTCAAAAGTTCTAATTAACTCTCCTGTGGTTATATCCCAGAGTTTAACTGTGCCATCATCACTTCCCGAAACAATATATTTTCCGTCAGACGTTACTGCTACCGAATTTACACCACTCTCATGTCCTTCAAAAGTTCTGACTATCTCTCCGGTGTCTATATCCCAGAGTTCAACCGTTTCATCCCAGCTTCTCGAAATAATATATTTCCCGTCAGGCTTTACGATTACTAAATATATATCATATATTTCCTCTTCTAATTCAAAAGTTCTTATTATTTCCCCGCTTTTTATATCCCAAAGGATTGTACAATTACCAGTTTCTGAAACAATATACCCTCCGTCAAGCGTTACGGCTACTGAATATACACTGCCACTATGCCCCTCAAAAGTTCTGATTAATTCTCCGGTGTCTATATCCCAGAGTTTAACCGTTTCATCCCAGCTTCCCGAAACAATATATTTCCCGTCAGGTGTTATTGTTACCGAATCTACGCTATCTTTATGCCCTTTAAAAGTTTTGATTAACTTCCTGGTTTTTACATCCCAAAGTTTAACTGTATTATCCCAGCTTCCGGAAACAATATATTTTCCGTCAGGCGTTACGGCTACTGAATTGACATCACTTTCATGTCCTTCAAAAGTTATGATTAATTTTCCAATGTTTATATCCCATAGTTTAACTGTGTAATTATCATTCTCCGAAACAATATACCTTCCGTCAGACGTTACTGCTACCGAATTTATTATTCCAGTATGTCCGATATTTATATATAACCGAAAATCAGTATGTTTTATCACATCTTTATTTAAAATTTTCTGAGTAATGTTTAGCAGATTTTTGGCTTTGGTGAGGGCGTTTTGTTGTTTTTGAGGGGTTATTTTCATGATATGTCCTTTAACACGATTTTTAGGTCTTTATATTTGAAAATATTCGGTTTTATTAGTTTGAGGTGTTTTCCTACTCTCAAATCCACCACTTTATCCGATGCTATGTATAGAGTTTTTCTGATTATTTTAGGATTTAAATTTATATAATATTCAATTTCCTCTATTGGTTTGTAATTTTGCAGATATTTTTGAATTTCCTGTGGTGATAAGTTTTTATAGTCAAAATTATAATTTAAGAGTTTATCGTATATAACTTTTAGGTGATCTTCTTTTAGTACTTTTTTAGTCCAGTTTAAATGCACTTCGTTTGGGTTTATGTATATCAAATCCACTCCCTTGTCTTCATATCCCCTTATAAGTCCGTTTTTTTGTTCAAAATTTTGCCTATGTATTTTTCGTATTGGTCGCCTTTTTGTTTAAGGGCGGTGTTTTGATGCTGAAAAGTTGATTTATTACTGAAGATTTTATTTTCTTCTTTGAAATTTGATTCATTTTGTTTTGTTGATGTTTTTATTTTCCGAATTAATTGAATGATATCATCAGGGCTACTTTTAGGTGTTGAAAAATAATCAATTATCATTTTTAAGATAAAAGAACCTATAATAAACAATATATATATCATTTAAAACTCCATATACCGATAATCATCTTTAATGGTTTCTTTTGTTTTTTTGATTCTTTCAGAATTTTTTAGTTTTTCCAATTCTTCGCTTAAACGTTCATATTTTTCAATTAATTCATCTTTGAAACTTTCTATAAATTCATCTAAATCATATATTTCCGTTAGTCCGAAAGAGTCGTTTTGTTTGATATCTTCAAGTTCTTCTTTTAAAGATTTTATTTTTTCTTTGAGTTCTTGTATTTTCTTTTTAAGAATTTTTTTGTCATCTGCCGTGTCGCTTGTTAATTGAAAAGCTTCTCCCGTTTCCAAATAATGTAAAATTTCTTTGACTTTTTGAATATCTTTGTTTGCATTGGCATCGTTGAGTTCCTGCATTAACTTAGTGGCTTTTTCTTTTAATTCTTCACTTACCAAATCTGGATGGCACAGTTTTACGGCTTTTTTATAAAGGGTTTTTAGAAGGGATTTTTCTTCATCTGTAAGCTTGGTTTCATTTTTTATACTTTCTTTTATTTCTTCGTATTCTTCGTAAAATTCTTCGTATATTTTTTCGGCTTCTTCGTATTCTTTGAAGTCTTCGTCCTCTTTGATTTCTTCTTCTATTTTTTCTTGTTTTTCTTTTTCTTTTTTTAGATTTTCTTTTGTTTGTTTCAGTTCTTCGTATGTTTGGTAAATTTCTTCATAGTTTTCGTCGTTTTCATCCAGATTTTGCAAAATTTCGTCCAATTCTTCTATGGTTTCATCTATTTCATTGATGGTTTGATTTATTTCTTCTTGTTTTTGTTGAGATTGTTTGAATTTTTCTATTTTTTCTTTGTTTTTGTAATATGCTATTTTCTTTTGAAGCTGAACGATTTTTTCTACAATTTCCCCGAGTTTAATGTGATATAGTCTGTTAAAATCTTCTAATTTATTTAGATACTGAATTTTTTCTTCATATAGAGTCTGAAAGAGTTTTTCTAATTGTTTAAGTTCTAATTTTAAAGCATTTATTTCTATATCTTCGTATTTTATTAAAGAATGGGCATTTTGAAGATATTGTTTTATTTCGTATATTACGCTGTAATCGTAATTTTGCAGTCTGTTTATAAATGAAGAAATTTTTTCGTCCAATTCAAGCTTTTTTAGTTTCTGGATTTGAAATTCTATTAATTCCTCATCTTCTATTTCAATAGCGTTTTTTATTATTTCAAGTCTTTTTAAAATTTCTTGCATTTTGTTTCCCCCACAAAGACAGTTAAAGAATTATAACTAAATTTAAAAATAACTTTTATTAAACTATTCCTTAAAATTAAATTGATTTTTGTAATACTTTTTTAGATTTTTGCTTTAATGCTTTGTTTATTTCAATTTTTTCGTTTTTTTCAGATTTATTATTTTTATTCGATTTATTTTCCATTTCCTCATAATCCCTTTCAATTTTAAGTTTTGCATTTTCATCTTCTAAACCTTTGATTTTTGTTTTTAAAATTTGATTTTTTTCTTTTTCCTGTTTTAGTTCTTTTTTAAGTTCTTTGACTTTGAAAACGGCATCAATGAATTCTTTGCCGTAATCTTTTTTGCTTGATGTTGTATATTTGATTATCTTTTTAGCCGTAGAGGTTTTAACGACTTTTTCTTTATTGAGAACACCT
>NZ_JBMYAU010000074.1:0-4497 GCF_053994455.1 Nautilia sp.
GAGGATTTCAGGCTTGACATTGTAATAGGCAGCGGTCCCGCGGCTCAGACCATTAAGCTTGATGTCTCAAGGTTTACCCTTATAGGCGCAACCACGCGGGCAGGAATGCTTTCTAATCCTCTGCGTGACAGATTCGGTATGAGTTTCAGGCTGAATTTTTATAATCATGAAGAGCTGAGCGAAATTATCAGGTTGGCAAGGAAAAAACTGAATAAAAACATTGAACAAAACGCCGCCGTGGAAATTGCAAAACGTTCGCGCGGGACCCCGCGAATCGCTCTTAGACTTCTTAAAAGGGTGAGGGATTTTGCAGAAATAGAAGATGAAAACACAATTACACACAAAACGACAAAATACGCACTTGACGAACTCGGAATAAACGAACACGGGTTTGACGAACTTGATATTAAATTTTTGTCTCTTTTAGCAGAAGCGAAAAAACCTCTGGGACTTTCAACCATAGCGGCGGCACTAAGCGAAGACGAAGGAACCATCGAGGAAGTTATCGAGCCGTTTTTACTTGCAAACGGCTTTATAGAAAAAACACCAAAAGGCAGAATCGCAACGCGCAAAGCTTATGAAATTTTGCAGTTTCCGGCAAAAAGTCTTTTTTAAGGAGATAAATGAAATTTTTAACATTTTTAACGTTAGTTGTAGGATATTTTGTATATCTTACATATAAACCTTATCTTTTGGATATAGCGATAGCTTCACTTATGGCTATCGCATTCGGAAAGGTGGGTATTATAATAAGCAAAAAAATTACAAATAAGTATATTTCATCCGGGCTTGTTACTTTGATTTTTGCGTTATTGATATTCGGTCCGATTTTATATTTCGTAATAACGGCCGGAAAATTTATTTCCCACATTAACATAGAAGACATTAAAAATATTATTTTAAAAGCCCAGAGTCTTTTAGAATATCTTCCCGATGTTGTGGCGCATAAGGTTCAGAAATATGTAAATCCTGACAATATTGCGCAGATATATAATACGGTTGTTCCCATTATAGGAACGCTTACCGCAAAAAGCGCCGTGTTTATTAAGGATGCGTTTTTAATAGTTGTTTTTTTCTTTTTTGCCACACTGTACGGAAAAGAGATTATGGAATTTTTTAAAAAAGTTATTCCTTTGGAAAACGAACAGCTTGAAAAACTCTTTTTCGGAACGAGTGAGGTAATGAGCGTTGTGTTTTACTCTACAGTGTTTACTGCAATACTTGAGGGGATTCTTTTTGGAATAATTGCTAAAATTTACGGGTTTAATTTCTTTTTCTTTACGATAATGTACGCTTTTTCCTCCCTGATTCCTATTGTAGGCGGCGTGATAATGTGGGGGCCTGTGAGTTTATATCTGTATTCGGTGGGAAATACCACGGGAGCGGTTGTGGTAGTTTTATATTCGATAATAATGATTTCCATATTGGCGGATACGTTTGTAAAACCTATGATTATAGAATTCGTTAAAAATACGTTTGAAGCCGACACGGAGCTTAATTCTCTGCTTATATTCTTTTCAATAGTGGCGGGGCTTTCGTCTTTCGGGCTTTGGGGGATTATAATCGGACCTGCGGTAACGGCGATGTTTATATCGATATTAAGGTTTTATGAAAAGATTTAGTTAAAACGACTCAAGTTTTTTTAAAAAATAGATTAAAAAACTTGACATTTATTCTTTAATGTTGTATAATGCTGCTGTCAAAAAATAAAAAAGAGTGCCAGAATGAAAGAAAAAGTTGAGTTTGTTCTAAATCAATTAATAAGAGTTTACTTAAATAAAAGTGAACCTTTAAGCTCAACTAAATTAAAAGAAATAGCTAATCTGCCTTTTTCGGCTTCGAGTATCAGAAGCTATCTGAAAGAATTGGAAGGATATGAACTTGTGGAAAAAGAGCATGTTTCGAGCGGTTCATATCCTTCTGTAAAGGCGATGAAAGCTTTTTGGCGCGAAAAGCTAAAAAGCAGGATAATAAATACGGACGATTTTGAAACCAAAGCCAAAGAGCTGGATATATATATTATGATAGAGATGTTTGAAAACCAGTTGTTAATAGATGTTTATAATTTAAATAATAAATTTATCGTATTGGAGTTTGAAAAAGACGAAGTCGTTTTCAAATACGATGAAAACCTTTATACTCTTTTTAAATCGATGAGAGGTGTTTTTTTGGACGAGCTGAAAAAATATCTTTTACATATAGGGCTTGTAAAAGAGTATAAAACAATAAAAAGACTTTACGAATACAAATCGTATAACAAAAAGTTTCTTTATAAAGAAGAAATTGATTCTGAAGAGTTTGAAAACTTTAATTTCGAACGCTTTCCGAAAGGAATAAGTTTTTTTAATAAATATCTTGTTTTCAGAATGCTTCAAAATGAAAAAAGAAAAATTAAACATATATTAATGGTCGGTAATATATACACCGATTTTTTGGAAATAACCAAACCCGTGAAAGGAGGGGAGTAAATGAGTAAAAAAAAGCATCATGACAAACACAATAAACAGCATGAAGAAAAAAAAGAAGCCCAGGTTGACATAGAGGCTCTTCAAAAACAGAATGAAGAACTTCAGGCGAAACTTGACGAAGCCCTGAGGGCTTACGCAAAATGTGAAAACGATAAAAAGCTTCTTCAAAAAGAGGCCGACAGCGCAATAGAATACGCATATGAAAAGTTTGCGAAAGATCTGTTGCCGGTTGTGGATTCGCTTGAACTTGCGATTGCGCATTCGGGTGATATCGAAGATAAAGCGGAGGCTTTTGACAAACTTCTTGAAGGTGTGGAACTTACACTGAAAAAACTGCTTGATACGTTTAAAAACCACGGTATCGAGCAGGTTGAGCATGAGGAGTTTAATCCTGAAATTCATCAGGCCATCCAGCAGGTTCAAAGTGATGAACATGAAGACGGTCAGATAGTTGACATATACCAAAAAGGTTACACCCTTAAAGGCAGGGTAATCAGGCCTTCAATGGTAACAATAAATAAAAAATAAACTTTAAGGAGGAAATAATGGGAAAAGTAATAGGAATTGACTTAGGAACAACAAATTCAGCAATGGCGTACTATGACGGTAAAGATGCGAAAATAATTGCTAATAAAGAGGGTAGAAACACTACTCCGTCAGTTGTGGCGTTTACCGATAAAGGTGAAGTTTTAGTTGGTGAGCCTGCGAAAAGACAGGCTATTACAAACCCTGAAAGAACAATCTATTCTGTAAAAAGAATTATGGGTATGATGTGTAACGAGCCGAAGGCTCAGGAAGCTAAAAAACACGTACAGTATAAAATCGTTGACAAAAACGGCGCGTGTGCCGTAGAAGTGGACGGAAAAGTGTACACTCCGCAGGAAATTTCAGCGAAAATATTGATGAAACTTAAAAAAGACGCTGAAGAATTCTTCGGTGAAGAAGTGACCGAGGCGGTGATTACCGTACCGGCATACTTCAACGACAGTCAGAGAAAAGCGACTCAGGAAGCCGGTAAAATCGCAGGTCTTAACGTTTTAAGAATTATCAACGAACCGACAGCGGCGGCGCTTGCATACGGACTTGACAAAAAAGGTGAAGAAAAAATTTTAGTGTATGACCTCGGTGGCGGTACATTCGACGTAACCGTGCTTGAGATCGGTGACGGAACATTCCAGGTGCTTGCGACAGACGGTAACGCATTCTTGGGAGGAGACGATTTCGACAACAGAATAGTGGAATGGCTGATAAGTGAATTTAAAGCGGAAACAGGTATTGATTTAAGCCAGGATAAAATGGCGCTTCAAAGATTAAAAGACGCGGCTGAAACGGCTAAAAAAGAACTGTCAACTAAAGACGAAACCGAAATCAACCTGCCGTTTATTACAGCGGATGCGACAGGACCTAAACATCTTGTTAAAAAACTGACAAGAGCTAAATTCGAAGCAATGATTGACGATTTATTGCAAGAAACATTAAGACATATCGATACGGCACTTGAGGATGCGGGACTAAGCAAAGACGAAATCGACGAAATCGTAATGGTGGGCGGTTCAACAAGAATTCCTAAAGTACAAGACCTTGTTAGCAATTACTTTAACGGTAAAAAACTAAACAAATCCGTTAACCCTGACGAAGTCGTGGCACTTGGTGCGGCAATTCAGGCCGGTGTGCTTAAAGGTGACGTAAAAGACGTATTATTACTTGACGTAACACCGCTTAGCCTTGGTATTGAAACACTCGGCGGAGTTATGACAAAAATTATCGAAAAAGGTACAACAATACCTGTAAAAAAATCACAGGTGTTCAGTACGGCTGAAGACAACCAGACAGCGGTAACAATTCACGTACTACAGGGTGAAGCGGAACTTGCGAAAGACAACAAATCGCTCGGACAGTTCAACCTTGAAGGAATTCCGCCAGCTCCTAGAGGAGTACCTCAAATAGAAGTAACATTTGACATTGACGCAAACGGTGTGCTAAATGTTAGCGCTAAAGATAAAACAAGCGGAAAAGAGCAAAAAATTAC
>NZ_JBMYAU010000075.1:0-9613 GCF_053994455.1 Nautilia sp.
TTTCGTTTAATTACAGAGTTCGGTTGTAAAAGATATGACGGAGTCTTGTCGCAATCCCCTTATCGGGTCATTTCGTTTAATTAATATGTACCGTAGGAATGGTGGTAAAAAGGCTCCTACCGTCGCAATCCCCTTATCGGGTCATTTCGTTTAATTTATTAAAGAAAACCAGCGAAGATTATTCAAAAGATGTCGCAATCCCCTTATCGGGTCATTTCGTTTAATTAGCCTGAATTATGGGAATACAAGCTAATTAAACTTTTAAAGAAAACTTAAATATTTTTGGGTTTTGTTAATAAAGTCCCAAAAAATCGAATTTTCAATAAACTTTTTTAGATTGCACAAATTATATCTAAAATTTAAGAAAAAAACAAATTTTATTAATTTTGTGCAGGAAAACAATGTTTTTTCTAAAAAAAAAACTTTGAAAAAAATAAATAATTATAATTTTACGAAATTATATCAAAAGGATTGAATATGAGAGATAAAAACATATATTTAGCATATAAAAGAGAAATAGATATGAGAATAAAAATTGTAAAGTCGAAAAAATGTTACAGTAGAAAAATTAAACATAAAAAAGGCTGGCAATGAAAAAGAACGTATATGTAAACGAAGGTGAAATTAAAAGGGATTCGAACGTTTTAAAAATAAACGGAATTAAACTGCCTTTGAGTATAGTGGACAATTTATTTGTTTTCGACAGGGTAAAAATTTCAATTTCCGCAAGGAATCTTTTGCTGAAAAACAGCAGGGCGATATATTTTATGAATTATAGATATGAGCTTTTAGGAATGTTATTACCTAATCATTACGACAGTAATTATAAAAAAAGACTTAAGCAGTATGAAAATATGCATAGTTTAGAGTATGCTAAGGTTATAATATTGAAAAAAATAGAAGCGGTTGAAAAATTTACCGGTAGGGATTTTCAAGAATACAAAGAAAATTTACAAGATGCGAATACACTGAATAAAATTTTAGGAATAGAAGGTATTGTAAGTACTTATATGTTTGGAGAATTCAGAAGAGAACTTATTAAAAACGGTATAAAAGATTTTCAAAAAAGAACGTATAGACCGGTAAGTGACAGAATTAACGGTTTGTTGAGCTTTCTTTATACCCTTTATTATTCATATGTAATCAGCGAGATAATTTCTTTAGGATTTGATCCTTATGTGAGCTTTTTACATAGAAAAAGAGGAAAGCATGCGGCATTTGCTAGTGATGCGATGGAAGAGGCAAGGGTTTTTTTGACTTTTATGGGGGCGGAAATTTTGAAAGATGTTTATAAAGACGGATTTGACGGTCTTTATCTTAATAAAGAAGCGAGAAAATTTTTGTTAAGACGGTTTGATAAATTCGTCTGTGAATATGAAAACGGTATATTAAAATATTTTAAGGAGAAATTATGTTAGTTTTTATTACACATCCTAAGTATTTTGATAAAAAAGCCATTTATAGAAAAAAGGCGGATTTAATTTTTATATTCAATTCGGGAAAGCTTTTTTATGAGTTAAAAGATAAATATAAATGTGTGAATATAGGTATTGACGGAAATATAAAAAACGAAAATTTTTTTCCTCAGGCGAATAAACGCAAAAAATTTAACAAAGTCGCTTTATTGAGAATAAAAATGGGGATATACGGTGCTTTTAAAAAGAAACTGCATATATTGAGAAACAGACATTATATGATGATGAAAAGCTATAAAGATACGGAATATAAATTAGTAATGTCATATGCAAAAAAAGAAAAAGATTTTAACAAAGCAAACTCCGTTATAGAATTAGAAACATTGAAATGTATTGTAGAAATGATTAGATTAGAACACGGAGATAAATTTCTTGAAAATCATAAAGAACATGCAAGAGTGCTTTTAAATTATTCAAATAGTTTTTACAGAAGTTACGTTTATTCTATGGAATTTGAGAGAGGAATGGAAATTTTTGCGGATTTAATTAAATATAGTTTTTTCAGTAATGTAATGCTTTATTACCTATTTAACCGGTATGATTTGTATGAAAACGGTTTTCATTATAATTATTTAAAGGTAATAAGCAGGCTTTTTATTGAAAATATACACAGAAATGATGTAAAAAATTTTATTAAAAATAATATAAATGCTTACAAGGAGGAAGGATGGTTGTGATAGCTTATGACATAAAAGATGAAAAAAGATTGAAAAAAATAGCTAAATTTTTGGAAAAAGAAGGGGTTAGAGCACAAAGAAGCGTGTTTGAGGCTGATATAAGTGTAAGAAAAGCAAATAAAATTTTTAAAGAAATGGAAGAAATAATAGATAAAAAAGAAGATAAACTTTTTTTGTTTAAAATTATCAAAAAAAACGATATTCAGGCTAACACTTCCATTGAAAGGATCTTTTGATGCATACGATAATCGCTTATGATATCAGTAACGATAAACAACGAAGTTCATTAGCTAAAGAGCTGCTTAAATTCGGAATCAGAACTCAAAAAAGTTTTTTCGAATGCGATATTAATGTTAAAGAATTGAAACTTATAAAAAAAATTGTTAAAAAATTTTCGGAAAACGATGATTTTGTTACGGTTTATGAAGTACAAGAACTTAAAAGAGCAGGAAATGTCGAATATCTGGAAATAGACGACTTAGTTTTTTAAATGAAATTCAAAATTATATAAGCCTTCCTTTTAGGCCTCCGCTTATTTAGCGAAGGCTTTGAGGTAATTGATTACCATTGCTGCGGTAAAGAGCCAGAATCCGCACACCATTGTAACGTTTAGGAAACTTTCAAATCCGAGAAGCTGCATTTTCTCTCCTTTTTTGAATTATTGTAACATAATTATATGAATAAATATTCGATTATAATAAAAAATTATAAAAATTTATTTCAGCTCCCCCCATCTTTTTCCGAAACTGATACCGACTTTTAAAGGAACTTCGAGTTTAAAGACGTTTTGCATAATTTTTTTGTATTCATACGCTTCTTCACGCGAATTTATTTCGAAAATGAGTTCGTCGTGGATTTGCAAAAGCATTTTAGCTTTCGGGAAACGTTTTTTAATTTCTATCATCGCTTTTTTGATAATGTCGGCCGCACTTCCCTGAAATATCGTATTTACGGCTTCTCTTTCGAAGTTTGCGAGCGTTCTTGCGTTTGCCGCGGCGAAATCGAAAAATCTTCTTCTTTTTAAAAGCGTTTCGACATAGCCTTTTTCCCTGGCTTCTATTTTTGTGTTTTCAAGAAACGTTTTAACGGTCGGGAATGAGGCGAAATATTTTTCTATAAACTCTTTTGCCTCTTTTGTGGATACGTTTATCGTCTCGCTTAGTTTTTTAGGTCCCATTCCGTAGATAAGTCCGAAGTTTATGGATTTTGCCACGGGGCGGTATTCTTTTGCCTTTTCTTCCCCGAAAATTTTAACGGCCGTTTCAAGGTGTATGTCCTTGTCTTCCAAAAACGCCTGAATAAGATGTCTGTCTTTGCTGAAATGGGCAAGGAGTCTGAGCTCTATCTGCGAATAATCGAGGCTTACGAATTCTTTTTCGGCTATGAAAGCGTTTCGGATGTTTATTTGTGTCGAAGTGGGTATGTTTTGAAGGTTCGGGTTTTTGCTTGAGAGCCTTCCTGTCGCCGTACCTGTCTGGAGGAAATTGGTGTATATTTTATTGTCCGCATCTTTTTTGGCATATTCCTGCAGGGGTATTACGTATGTGCTTAAGAGTTTGTCGAGTTTGCGGTATTCAAGCAGCTTTTCGATAATGGGATGGGTTCCTTTTAATGAATTAAGCACCTTTTCGTCTGTTGAGTAGCCCGTTTTTGTTTTTCTTTTTACAGGCAGTTTCAACACTTCGAATAAAATATGTGCAAGCTGTTTGGTGGATTTTATATTGAATTCGCTTCCGGCTAATTCATATATTTCTTTTGTGAGGTTTCCGAGTTTTTCGGTTATTTCGGTTTGAAGTTTTTGCATATAGTTTATATCGAGTTTAATTCCCTGCGACTCGATGTCTATAAGCAGGTTTACAAAAGGCATTTCGATATATTTGATATCCCACTTTACCTCTTCCCACAGTTTTTCTTTTAGTGTTTCATACAGTTTAAGGGATATTATCGCATCTTCTGCGGCGTATTTTGCGGCTTCCTGGATGTCAACTTCGGAGAAGTTTTTGTTTTTTCCTATTATTTCTTTAAATTTTATGTTTGTGTGATCAAGGTATCTTTTGGCTACGCTGTCAAGTCCCACGGGGCTGTCGGGGTCGAGTATCCACGCAAGTATCATCGTATCCGCGTACGGCTCGGGAATTTTAAGACCGTATTTTTTCAGCATTTTAAAGTCGAATTTGAGGTTGTGTCCTATTACTTTTTTTTCGAGTATTTTCTGTATTGCTTCGAGCGCTTTGTTTTGGGGGATTTGATCCGTAACGCCCAAATAGAAGTGGTTAACCGGGACATAATAGGCCCTCGATTTTTCAAAAGCGAAACTGAAGCCTACGATGTTGGGGTTTTCAAGTCCGTCCGTTTCGGTGTCAAAGGCGACGGTATTATCGCCTATTTTGTCTATAATGTCGAAAAGCTCCTTTTCGTTTTCGATTAAAACGGCTTCGAAAGCGATCTGATTGTCGGGCATTTTCGTTTTGACGTAAAGGCCTTCTTTTTTCACCCTCTCAAGTATCGACGTTATATCCAAATCTATCAGTTTGTCTGCGATTTTAAGTATCGGGTTTATTTCGGGATATTTAAACTCTTCAAGGTTTATATTATCAAACAGATCCGTTTTCAGGGTAACGAGTCTGCGGCTTAAAAAGGCGTTTTGCTTATCTTGGAGCAGTTTTTTTTGAAGGGCGCCTTTTATTTCATCGATGTGGTCATACAGATTTTCAAGCGTTTTGTACTTATTGATAAGTTTTGCCGCCGTTTTTACTCCCACGCCTTTTACCCCGGGGATGTTGTCGCTCGAATCTCCCACGAGGGCCTGGAAGTTTATAAAGTCTTTAGGGTGTACGCCGAATTTTTCCATGCATTTTTCCTCGTTTATTTCGACTTTTTTAATGGGGTCGAATATTACGATTTTATCGTCGTCTATCAGCTGGTACATATCTTTGTCGTGGCTTACTATTTTGACTTTTATTCCTTTGCTTGCGGCAAGTTTAGCAAGGCTTGCGATAATGTCGTCACTTTCATATCCCGGGATTTCGAGCATTTTAAAGCCCATTTCGTTGATTAAACCGGTTGCGACGGGAAGCTGGGCTTTCAGATCCTCCGGGGCTTCCGGGCGGTTTGCCTTATACTCTTTGAAAATCTCTTTTCTGAATGTTTCCTTTTCTTTTGAGTCTATTGTAAAGACGATATAATCCGTCTCGAAATCCTTTCCCAAAGAGGCTATGAAATTTAAAAAGCCCGTTATCATTCCTGTCGGGAATCCTTTTTTGCTTTTTAAAGGCGGCAGGGCATAGAAGTTTCTGAATAAAAATCCAAAAGTGTCGATTATTGTTAAAGTCATTAAAAAGCCTTTTTTGATAAAATGTTAACATATTTTTAAAAGGAGCATTTTTGCAACCGGTTAAAATTCTGAATATAAAAGCGGCGGTCAGCAGGGTCAGGTACATCGGAGACGGTTTGGTATGTGTGATTGACGAAAGAAACACGGTAAGGATTTACGACTCCGTCAATTTTAAACTTGTAGACGGTTTTAAAATAAAACTTCCTAAAAACAACCCCCACGAAAATTCGGTTGACATTTCCCAAAAGGGAAAATATGCCGCCATTGCCGTACGCGGCAGCCATAAAATAACGGTATGGTCCGTTAAGGAAAAAAAACTTTTATATTCTTTAGGATGGCATAAAGGGGACGTGTTAAGCGTAAGGTTTGACAGGGAAGAAAAGTATCTTATGAGCGGAGGCGAAGACGGCAGGGCGTATATATGGTCGATGATAACGGGTAAAATGGTCTCCTCCCTTCCTCCCCATGCGGACTATATCACGGCGGTTGATTTTTCGAAAAACGGCCTGTGGGGCGCTACCGGCAGTTATGACAAATCCGTAACCATAACCAACATATCTTCTATGGACATAAGCTACCGGAAAAAGGCCCACCAGGGTGCTTTGACGGTAATAAAATTTATGAATAACCAGAAAATGGTAAGCGGTGATAAGACGGGGGAGCTTATAATCTGGAATTATGCGAAAGGAAAAGTGCAAAAAAGGCTTACGCCTATGGTGGATAAGGTTTTGGACGTTACTTTCAACAATGACGAAAGTTATATGTTTGCCGTTTCGGATACGTATAAAAAAGTTGTTTTGTATTCACTTGACGATAACGAGATTGTAAGCGACGAGTTTATAAAGCTGCTAGAACCTCCGTGCGCCCTTGAATATATTCCGGAAAAAGAGATGCTTATAGTCGGGACGACGGACGGAGGGCTCTATTTTTACGATTTGCTCGAGGATGAAAAAAAACTGAACGAATATATAGAAAAAAACGCGTTTGAAAAAGCCTATGAGCTTATTTACAAAAACCCTTTTTTAAAAAGAACGGATGCTTTTGAAAAACTCGAAGAGAAATGGAATAAAATACTTCTTATAGCCCAGAAAAAATTCGAAAAAGGAGAAACAGACTTGGCGCGCCAGATTCTCTCCCCGTTTTTAAAAATCCCTTCGAAAAGAACGCTTGTACAGTCCCTGTTTAACGATTTCAGCGAATTTGAAAAATTTAAAAAGGCCGTTTTGAGTCTGAAATACCCTCTGGCCTATTCTTTGGTGAACAAATACCCTTATCTTAAAAACACCGTTTATTACAGAAAAATGGAAGACGACTGGCACAAGGTCTTTAACAGGGCTAAAGAGCTGATTTTTCAAAAAGGAAGGGAAGACGAGGCGAGGGAAATTTTAAAACCTTTCAGGGGGGTTACCGAAAAAACGCCTTTTATACAGACTCTTTTTAACGAAAAACAGCTGTATAAAATGCTTGCCCAGAAAATTTTGAAAAAAGACTTCGGAGAGTTTTTTTCAATGATTAACAGGTTTCCTTTTTTAATAGATTCTCAGGAATATAAAAAAGCCATAAGTTACGGTGAAAACCTTATAAAAAAAGCAAAAGAGTTTTTAAAAGCGGGAGATTACAAAACGGTAATTAACATTTCAGATATTTTAAGAAAGTTTCCGATGTTCAAAGAGGAAGCCGAAGAGCTCAGGGAAAGGGCCAACCTTCTGCTTGAGTTTCACCGTGTTCTGGCCACCAACGATTTAAGACTTATAGAAAGGTTTGTAAAAGAGTACCCTTTTTTGGAGGATACGGACGATTATAAAAAACTTGAAAACGAATGGAGGGAAAAACTCGAAAAATCCGAAATTTACGCTTCAAAAGGAGATGTGTACGGAATTTTGGAAGAATTACGCCCTTATATGGATGTCGATGAAAAAAGAATCAAAATCGGACAGGTTATAAGAAGCGCGTATTTGCAGCAGATTATTTCACTTCTTGCAAAAAAACTCAAAGGGCAGGATGTCGGCAGGTATATAAAAAAAGCTATAAGAAATTATATAAAAATATTCGGTTTCGATATGGAGATAACCGATCTGATAGAAAAAGCGAAAAGGCTCAAAGTGGAAATAGACACGAAAGATTTGAAAGAGGGGGATATATCAAAATGGCACTTATACAGACTTCCGGAAAAAATATGGGAGGATACGGAATAATTAATTGAGGTTTTTTAAATCTTCGAGAGTATTTATATTAATGAGCTCTTTTTCTTTGATATCCGTTTTTCTCGGATTGATGCCGAATATTCTCATTTTGTTTTTCAGGTTTTTTCTTATTTCCGGCAGCATCGTATAATCATAATATCCTATTAAAGGATTGTCTTTGGCCACCGCTTTTTTTTGCAAAAGCCTGATGATTGATTTTTGCGTGACATACGGTGTGTCCACGCTTAAAACGAATACTTTTTTATGTTTTTTGACTATTTCTTCAAGCGCAGGAAGCGGGGCGTAAATTTTTGATTTTTCTATAAAAAACGGGTATTTTTTAAATTTCCGGTATTTTGCCGCAAAACAGACGTTTTTGAATATTTTTCTGCACTTTTGATACTGAAGTTTGTAAAAAAGCTTTGCCTTGTCGTCTTTTTCGCCTCCGAAACGGCTTGATTTTCCGCCTACTAAAATGAAGCAGGGAACGTGATCAAATTGAGAATTGAGAATTGAGAATTGAGAGGAATGTTTTATATAATTGATTTTAATTCTCAATTCTTCATTCTCCATTTTCCATTCTTTTAAAGGTGCCGCTTTTTCCTCCGGCTTTGTATTCGAGTCTGATGTCGCTTATCACCATTTCTCTGTCAATAGCCTTTGCCATATCGTAAATTGTCAGAAGTCCGACGCTCACAGCCGTCAGTGCTTCCATTTCTATTCCCGTTTTTGAAGTGGTTTTTGCGGTGGCGGTTATTTTAAAACCGTCTTCGGTTTCTTCCACGTCCACATCGACGCCGTCTATTAGGATGTTGTGACACATAGGAATAAGCTCGCTTGTTTTTTTGCTTCCCATAATGGCCGCTATTATCGCCGTTTGAAGAACCGCTCCTTTTTTCGTTTTTTCTTTTAAAATAGCCTCTTTCGTTTGCGGTTTCATATGTATTTTACCGCTTGCGGTGGCGATTCTTTTAGTGATCTCTTTATCACCAACATCCACCATTTTAGGATTGTGTTTTTCGTTAATGTGTGTAAGATTCATAATTCGCCTTTTTTGTGTAATTATAACCATTTTTTCAGATTAAAATGCAAAACGCTCCAAAGAACCGAACCGATTATAAACCCCGCCACGGGAGGGAGTTTCATAACATTCAGTACGGCCATCGTGATTAAAAGAGATATAACCAGGGCTAAAATGTCTTTTTTCAAATTCCGCCTTCCAAGAATTTATCCAAAAACCACAGGCTTGCGTACCATATGATAATGCCCGCCGTTATGTTGAGTATCAGGTTTTTAATCCAAAAGGTGGCTGCGTATGAAACAAATCCCGCGATTATCCATTTAGCTGCTTTCATATCTGATTACATCCTTTTGAAATTCTTTTTCAAGCTCTTTTATTCCTTTTTCCACATATTTTGCGTCAAATCCCTTTTCCCTTAAAAACAGGGCCGCAAAAGGGGAACGGTTTTGGGTGTTGCACACTACGAGTATCGTTTTGTTTTTAGGAAGGTGTATGTGATGTTCTTCGAGTTTTACGGGATCAAGCCTCATTACCGAAGCGTGGTTCAAAACATCCTCTTCTTCTGGCATACGTATATCCAGAATTACGGCTTTGTGTTGTTCAAGGAGCTTTTTTGCCTCGCTCAGGGAAACTTTTATTTTTTTGTTATGTTCGGGAAGCGAGTATTTAAGCATTTATCAAACTCCAGATCATTTTTATTGCAATTATATATAAAAGTATGCCTATTATTTTTTTGATCTGCTGCTGATTCAGTTTGAAATGCATAAAATAGTTTCCTATATATCCCCCGAGTACCGCACCTGCGGCGGCAACCCCAAGAATTATCCAATCAAATTTTACAAAGCTCATATAAGTTAAGAATGCCGCAAATGTTGAAAACGGAATTACAAAACTAAGGGTTACAGCCAGTTTTTTGGCGTCAA
>NZ_JBMYAU010000076.1:0-22367 GCF_053994455.1 Nautilia sp.
AAAATTCAAAATTGAGAATTAAATATTTATGTAAAAAAATATTCGATATAAAAACAAAAGGAGGAAAAAATGATATGGAATAAAATAGAAAGTGCAAGCAGGGAAGAAATTGAAAAAGTTCAGTTAAAAAGATTAAAAGATGTGGTAACAAGGGTTTACGCACTGAGTCCTTTTTACAAGCAGAAGTTTGACGAACTCGGTATTACGCCGGATGATATTAAATCTCTTGAAGACATTCAAAAACTTCCGTTTACCAAAAAGCAGGATTTAAGGGACAATTATCCTTTCGGACTTTTTACCGTTCCGATGAGTGAAGTTGTAAGAATTCATTCATCTTCCGGAACAACCGGTAAACCTACTGTTGTGGGATATACACAGCACGATATGGAAGTGTGGGATGAGGTTATGATGAGATGTCTTTCAATGGGGGATGTCAATTCAAAAGACGTATGCCATAACGCTTACGGATACGGGCTGTTTACAGGAGGGCTCGGATTTCACGAGGCGGCTCAGAAAATAGGGGCGGCGATAGTTCCCGCAAGCGGAGGATTTACCGACAGGCAGCTTATGCTTATGCGCGATTTCGGTGCAACCGTATTATTCGCCACACCTTCGTTTGCTCTTCATTTGGCGGAAAAGGCAAGAGCGGCTGGGCCTGATTTCAGAAAAGACTATAAACTCAGATGCGGATTTTTCGGGGCGGAGCCTACAAGTGAGGGATTAAGAAAAGAGGTTGCGGAAGCGTGGGACATCGACTATTACGAAGTATACGGACTAAGTGAAATTATTGGTCCTGGTGTGAGCTGCAGCTGTAATAAAGGAAGAGGGCTTCATATACAAGAAGATCATTTTTATCCGGAGATAATCGATCCTAAAACGGGGGAAGTGCTTCCCGACGGGGAAGAGGGTGAACTTGTAATTACAACCCTTACAAAACAGGCGCTTCCTATTATCAGATACCGCACAGGCGATATTACAAGACTTTACAGAGAACCGTGTGCGTGCGGAAGAACGTTTGTAAGAATGGAAAGCGTACTCGGCCGTGCCGATGATATGCTTATTATCAACGGGGTAAACGTATATCCTTCACAGGTGGAACATATAATAGCAAATACGGAAGGAGTAACCCTTAATTACCATATAGTGGCGGATAAAAAAGGACATCTTGACAAACTTGAAATTTTGGTGGAAGTGAGTGACGATATTATGATGGATAATGTCGCCGCGCTTGAAAGAATAAAAAAAGATCTTCAGCAGGCCCTTTTAAACAATCTGTATATTAATGCAAATGTTATTTTGGTGGAACCTAAAAGTATAGAAAGAAGTATGGGAAAAGCCGTCAGAATTATTGATAAAAGAAAATAAAAACGGATAAAAAAGACAAACTTAAAGGAAATGAAATGAAACAGATATCCATTTTTTTGGAGAAAAAACCGGGTAAATTAAAAGAAATAACATCGGCTTTGGCACAGGAGAATATTTCCGTTAAAGCCGTCGATCTCGTAGAGTCAAGCGATTTCGGTATTTTAAGGCTTATTACCGACAATATAGTAAAAGCCTGCGAAGCAATAGAAAAAAGCGGATTTTCACTTACTCTTACGGATGTGCTCAAGGTTGAAATTGACGATGAAATCGGAGCTTTGAATAAAATAGTAAGCCTTTTCAGTGACAACGGCATTAATATAGAATACTGTTACACTTTAAACAGCGAAAGCAAAGGGAGTTTTATTTTCAAAATAAACACCGCCCTTTTGCAAAAAGCTAAGAAATTGCTTGAGGAAAATTCAATTACTTTTGAGTAAATTTTTTATTTCTTCGAATTTTTCCCTTACCTTTTTTTTCTTTGCTTTTATTTCGAAATTTCCCGCAGGTTTGATATAAAATTTATAAATTCCGGGTGTTTTCGGTTTCGGATTGTATCTGTAGTTGGTTATTATTTTTTTAGGTTTTATTTTTAAGCACATATTTACACTGTGCATGGTTTTTATTATTGAAAATATCAGGTTTTTGTTGTAATAAAGTTCCTGTTTTACAGCCTGATGGGATACGTTGAAAAATAAAATTTCCCCTTTTAACTGACAGGAAGTAATGTATTTGTTGTATTTTGGGGGGAGTAATGATATAATTTTTTTTAAACAACGCTGTTTTTCAATATCGTCCGAATAAGGATTTAATAAATGACCGATTATTTGTTTCGCTTTTTTCATATTGTTATTATAACGTTTTTTTTAACGGGTTGCGGATATAAAGCCGATCCCGTATGGCCGGGGACTGAACAAAATAAAGAAGTGAATCAGAGCGATTTACAGATTTTGGAGATAAATTCAACTTTTAACATAAGATAGGAGTCATATGAAATTTGATGCGGTTATTATAGGCAGCGGGATTGCCGGAATCTGGTGTGCGAAATTTTTGAATGACAACGGGTTTAAAACGTTAATCGTTACAAAAAATCAGGTGTGGGATGCCAACAGTTTCTACGCCCAGGGCGGTGTGACGATGGCGCTTGACGAAACCGACATACCCGTTCATATAGAAGATACGCTTAAAGCCGGTGTTTTTCACAACAAAAAAGAGATGGTGGAAATTTTAAGTAAACTTTCTTTAAAACTTAAAGAAGAAATAATGAGTTACGGTTTTAAATTTGACCCTGAAATCACTAAAGAGGCAGCACACAGCGTGCACAGGGTTTATCATGCCGGTGGTGACGCTACCGGAAGGGAGCTTCATAAGTTTTTATTCAAAAAAGACAAAAGTTTTCTTCTTGATGAGGCGGCGGTTTTCGATATTTTAATTAAAGACGACAAAGCGTACGGCGTTTCCGTTTTAAAAAACGGGAAAAAATTTAATGTATATGCGCATAATGTCGTAATTGCGAGCGGTGGAATAGGGGCTTTGTATAAATACGATACGAATGCGCGTACTATTTCGGGGGATATTCAGGGTATTGCGGTTGAAAAGGGGATTAAACTCAGAGATATGGAAATGACACAGTTCCATCCCACGGTTTTTATAGAAATGAAAACTTCTCAAAAAATGCTTTTAACGGAGGCGTTAAGAGGCGAAGGCGCCTGGATTGTGGATGAAAAAGGTGACAGATTCGTGTTTGATTACGATGAAAGAGGCGAGCTTGCGGGACGGGACATCGTAAGCCGTGCGATATTTAAACACCAGCAAAAAGGCCATAAAGTTTTTCTTGATGTCAGTATGTTTGAAGAAGAGTTTTTTAAAAACAGGTTTCCCACAATTTACAATAAACTGAGAGATTACGATATAAAGGTTCCTTATGAAAAGATCCCTATTTCACCGGCGTTTCATTATTTTATGGGGGGAATTGCCGTAGACGGCAACTCTAAAATCGAAGGTTTTGAAAATCTTTATGCGGTGGGTGAGGTGGCCAATACCGGCGTGCACGGAGCCAACAGGCTTGCGAGCAATTCTTTGCTTGAATGTTTTGTTTTCGCGAAAAGGGCTGCGGAGGATATTTTAAAAAACGGTGTTAAAACAGACGATATTCAGTTTGAAATAAATGATGAAGAGCTTTTTAGGGAAAAAGACAAATATTATAAAAACCTGCTGCGCGAGCAAATGTGGAAAAATGTTGGTATAATACGCAAAGAAAGCGGTTTGCAAGAGGCTCTTGAATTTATACAACGGACGCTTCCTAAGCTCGGCAGGCTTGCGAAGCTCAGATTTTTAACGGCAAGGAAAATAGTAAAAGCCGCAATTAAAAGAAAAAAATCGCTCGGAGCACATTACAGAAAGGATGAAAATGAATGAAGAAATTTTAATTCATGATTTTACCCATACATGGGTGGGCTATCTGGTACTGCTTATTTTTGTCGTGGGTTATTATTTTATTGCGACGGAAGAAAAATTTGAAATAAACAAAGCCAAGCCGGCGTTGTTTATCGGTACTTTTTCTTTTATGTTAATCGGGATCTATTTTGCCGTAAACGGACTTGATCCGACTCCTCTTCATCATGAAATGCAGAAACTGATACTTGAAATTGCCGAAATATTCTTCTTTTTATTTGTGGCTATGACATATATTGAAAGTCTGATCGAAAGGGGGGTGTTCGATGCTTTAAAATACAGGCTCATTTCAAGAGGCTACAGTTATAAAAAGCTTTTTTGGATAACCGGAACTCTTGCTTTTTGGATTTCTCCGGTGGCGGACAACCTTACCACCGCGCTTATTTTGTCGACGGTTCTTTATACCATTGACAAACACAATATCAATTTTTTGGTACCCGGCGCCATTAATATAGTAGTTGCCGCAAATGCGGGTGGTGCATGGTCTCCTTTCGGTGATATTACGACTCTTATGGCTTGGACTGCAGGAAAAGGCGAATTTATAGACTTTTTAGCGCTGTTTCCGGCTTCTATTTTAGGGTGGCTGCTTACGGCATGGCTTTTGAGTCTTTTCGTACCGAAAGGGGAGCCTCATTTCGATGCCCTCACAACGCCTAAAACCGAAATCAAAACCGGAGGTATGACGATAGTCTATCTTGGCATTTTAACTATTACTATTGCGGTGTTCGGACATATTTTCTTACACTTCCCGGCAATGTGGGGTATGATGTTCGGTCTTGCCGTTTTGCAGCTTTATACTTTTTATCATAAAAGAAAACATAAAGAACATATTAATATATTCGTAAATATGGCGAAGGTGGAAAACGATACGTTACTGTTCTTCTTCGGAATTCTTTCTGCTGTAGGGGCACTTTATTTTCTCGGGTGGCTTATGTATGTGACGAAACTTTATGAAATTATAGGACCTACATACGGAAATGTTGGTGTAGGGTTTATTAGCGCCATTGTAGACAACGTTCCCGTAATGGCCGCAATTTTAAAAGCCAATCCTCCGATGGGGGCGGATGAATGGATGCTTGTAACGCTTACAGCGGGTATAGGCGGAAGTATGATTAGTTTCGGCAGTGCCGCAGGTGTCGGTGTAATGGGAAGAATGAGGGGAATTTATACTTTCGGAAGCCATATGAAATACGCCTGGACGGTAGTGCTCGGATATTTCGTGAGTATAGCGATTTGGTACGTGCAGTTTGAGATTATGGGGATTTATTAATCCCTTTTTTTGTTTATTATTTTGTTTTACGAAATTAAATAATAAGCAAAAATTTAAAGGAGTAAAATGCAAGTTGAAATATTAATACTTGATTTCGGCAGTCAGTATACGCAGTTAATTGCCAGAAGACTGAGAGAAGAAGGCGTATACAGTGAGATTGTGCCTTATTTTGACGGTCTTAAAGCGGCAAAAGAAAAAAATCCCAAAGGTATCATTTTCAGCGGAGGTCCCGCAAGTGTGTATGAAAAGGACGCTTACAGGGTTGACAGGGAAATATATGAATTAGGACTTCCTATACTCGGAATCTGTTACGGTATGCAGCTTATTACCGTCGATTTCGGCGGGGAAGTGGTAAGAGCCGACTATCACGAATACGGAAAAGCCGAACTTTTCATAGACGAGCCTCATAAACTGTTTGAAGATGTAAGCAATCCTACGGTCGTATGGATGAGCCACGGCGACAGGGTTGAGAAATTAGCACCGGGATTTAAAAGGATAGCTCATACATCAAACGCACCGTATGCGGCAATCGTTAATGAAGAAAAAGAAATTTATGCGATTCAGTTTCATCCCGAAGTTACTCACTCCGTTGAAGGGCAGAAAATTTTAAGAAACTTTGCAAGAAACGTCTGCGGTGTTACAAGTAAATGGGATATGGCTCATTTTGCAAAAGAACAGATAAAAAAAATCCGTGAGCAGGTAGGTGATAATAAAGTGATCTGCGCTCTTAGCGGCGGTGTTGACAGCTCGGTTACAGCGGCGCTTTTACATGAAGCGATAGGTGATAAGCTGGTACCGATTTTTGTTGATACGGGACTGCTCAGAAAAAACGAAAGAGAACAGGTTGAGCATGCTTTTAAAAACGTTTTACACGTTCCTTTGATTACCGTAGATGCGAGGGACAGGTTTTTAAGCAAACTTAAAGGCGTTGTAGATCCGGAAGAAAAAAGAAAAATCATCGGTCATACGTTTATCGAAGTGTTTGACGAAGAGGCAAAAAAACACAAAGACGCAAAATTCCTGGCACAGGGGACGTTATATCCGGATGTTATCGAAAGTGTTAGCGTTAAAGGCCCTTCAAAAACAATAAAATCTCATCATAATGTCGGGGGGCTTCCTGATTGGATGCAGTTTGAACTTATCGAGCCTTTAAGGGAACTTTTTAAAGATGAAGTGAGAAAACTCGGAATCGAGCTCGGTCTTCCGAGCGAGCTTGTCTACCGTCATCCGTTTCCTGGGCCCGGACTTGCCATCAGAATTATGGGTGAAGTTAATGAGGAAGATTTGAATATTTTAAGAGAAGCCGACGCTATTTTAATTCAGGAACTTAAAGCCTGGGGACTATACAACGACGTATGGCAGGCTTTTGCGGTACTTTTAAATGTCAGAAGCGTTGGTGTTATGGGTGATAACAGAACGTATGACAATACCGTGGCAATCAGATGTGTAAGCTCGACTGACGGTATGACTGCGACATTCAGCCATTTGCCTCATGAGTTTCTTGAAAGGGTAAGTACGAGAATTATCAACGAAGTTGACGGAATCAACAGGGTCGTTTATGATATTTCAAGCAAGCCGCCCGCAACGATTGAGTGGGAATAATTTTTAATTGAGAATTGAGAATGGAGAATGGAGATTTACCTATCTATTTATTAACTGACCAGAAAATTGACGGAGTTGAAAATTATCCGGTAATCAAAATAAATTTTCTCTCTCCCTCTTTTTCTTTTGAAAATATTGATTATCTTATTTTTACTTCTAAAAACGGTGTAAGGGCTGTTAATAATCTTACTGACGAATGGAAAAAATATCCTTCTTTGGCCATTGGAAAAGCAACGGCTGAAGAAATCGAAAAATTGGGCGGCGGTGTCGAATATATAGCAAAATCTGCTTACGGTGACGAATTTGCAAAAGAAATTAATAAGATATATAAAAATAAAACGTTTCTTTTTTTCAGGGCTAAAAAAATCGTTTCGGATATTCAAAAAGAGTTTATAAACAACACCTTAAAAGAAGTGATTGTGTATGAAACCGTATGTAACACTCCGGCCGAAAAATTAAAAAAACCTTCGGTTGTTATTTTTACATCGCCTTCGACGGTTATATGTTTTTCAAAAATTAACGGTTTTAATAATATAAAAGCAGTGGCAATAGGCAATAAAACGAAAAATTGTCTGTCTGAATATATAGATGAAATTTATATTCCTTCGACTCCTTCGGTTACGGAATGTGTAAATCTTGCAAAAACATTGAAAATTAGGTAAAATATATTAATAAAAGTTCATTGAAAAGCCGCAAAGATTACTTGATTTTACTTAAATCTTCTGATAAAATTCCACTCAACCTGGGAGGTGTCGCTACCCGCACATTTTGGGGCCCTACAACCAATAATTTAGAGGAGACGGTAGGGCCGGGGTGTGCGGCGGCTTATGCCGCCCCTAAACCGGTTCTCCTATCCTCACCGTGTGACTTGGCGGAGCCCAAAGTCACTGCGTGAACGCCCTCCCGGGTCTAATGTGTAAAAGTGACAGACACTGATGTGTTAAATTAAAGAAAAAAAGGCAGTGGATTAAACCCCGCCAAACTCTTTATCTATCGCTTCGTCTAACTCTTTTTGTGCTTTGTCCGCCTGAATTTTTTGCCATAAAGCCTCTTTGTTGTTTAAGGACGATTTTATTATCTGTTTTACTTTCTCCGCATTTAAAGGCACTCCGGCAAGTACGAAAAGGGTTTTGTCCGGTGCGATCCACATATTCAGCTGTTTTGAGCCTGTGAGAGTCTGTTTTGTAATCTGTTTGGATACGTATTCCGTAGCTTTTTCTACCGAATCGGTTTTGGCACCTGTTGTTGCCATATAGTTTTTAAACATATTTTTAACTTTTATTTGAATCTGTTTTGCTATTTCATCCCTTGCTATGGCCATTGCCTCGCTTCTTTGAAAACTGAATCCCAGAGGTGTCGGTTTTGCGCTTCCTACCGCTGTTATGTATCCTTTGATATCGCCCCCGGTACAAACCCATAACGGTGCCTTGCTGTCTTGTATAATACATTCCCCGCTTACCTGAGGAGTATTTGATGGCGTAGGTTTTTTTGACGAACAACCTATAAAAATCAATGAGCCAATTACTAATAACGGAAAAATTTTTTTCATTTGATTCCTTTTTTTTTATTACAATAAATAATTATAGCATTTTTTATATTTTTAAAAAAGATGATTCAATAAATTAAATCATTGTTAAGCAATTCTGAAGAAAAGTCGGATTAACTAAGGATAATACACTTGTCCATCATATAATGTTTTAAAAAAACAGGCTAAAAAGGTAAATTTTTGATTTGTACTTGACAACAATAAAGAAGTGTTTTTGATTTAGATTGTATATTACCGGTTGAATGTGAATAAAAAATCACATTGTTCAAAATTAAAATTGTGTACTTCTGGCAGTAAATATGAATAATGAAATTTTTTGCAGATATATCAAGAGAACTTCTGTTAATTATGATTTTTTATAAAACATTCTGAGTTGAATAATAACACTTTAAAACAAAAATATATGAAAACAGCTTACACTTGCTCTTATTGATTTTTAAAAGTATCGATTTTAGGGGGGTGAAGCAAAACTTCTGGCGTCCCCGGCGCGATTCGAACGCACGACCCCCACCTCCGCAGGGTGGTGCTCTATCCAGCTGAGCTACGGGGACTCGGAATGAAATTATACAATGTTAAAATTAAAATGTAAAATGTTATTCGGTTTTTTTTAAAAGTATAACGGCGGCTACAGCAAAATCCCCTTCATGTGAAATAGACAAATCAGCATGTTTCAAGTTGAATTTTTCGATTGTAAGGGAGGTAAAACAGGGCTTGCCTTTGGAAGTTTTCGATATTTCGATATCCAAAAAAGAGCATTCTTCCCCAATGCCTGTTCCTAAAGCTTTTGAAAAAGCTTCTTTTGCGGCCCAAAACCCTGCTGCACTTTGAGCCGTTTTTACGAGCTCGATTTCCGAATCGTTTAAAAATCTTTTTAAAGCTTTTTCCCCGAACCTGTTAATCATTTTATCTATTCTCGAAACGGAAACAATATCGATCCCTATCATTACTGAATGACAAACTCCGTAAAATATACATGTCTTATTTCACCTGTTGTTAAAATTTCGTTGAGTTTCCTTTTTATTTCCTCTTTAAGTTTTTCTTTTCCTTTTGCGGTTTGAATTTCTTCCACCGTTTTGCTTGAAAGTATTCTTATAATCAAATCCCTGATTGCCGGCAGTTTTTTATCTACTTCCTGTTGAAGGTCCGGCGAATCCAGTTCTAAATCTATTTTGCATTTCAGATATCTGTTGGCGTTATTTGATACGAGGTTTACAATAAACTGGTCGAGCGGATAAATGGGACCGATTTCAGTCATTTTTTCTATTTTTTTCTTCTTTTCAATTTTTTGAGGCTCTTGCTGATCCGCCGGCTGTTCGTCGCCGCTTAAAAGGAAATATGCCACCAGCCCGCCCACAATAAGCAGTATCAGCAGAAGTACTATAATTACTATTAATAATAATTTACTGCTGCCTCCTTCTTTTTTTTCTTCCTGAACGTCTTTATTTTCTTTTTCTTCAGCCATTTTTATCCTTTTGCTTTAAGTTTGTTATAATTTTAACAAAAAAGGTTTAATTTTGATAAATAACTTCTTTTATATTATCGGTAAAAGCGCCATTGATTTTATAGATGAACTCGGGAAATTCACTATATTTCATTTGAAGCTCATTCCTTTGTATTTTAAGCCTCCTTTTAGAATCAGACAGATTTTCGAGCAGATAAATTTTATGGGCTTCGGCAGTCTTGGGGTGATATTTTTGACTTCTTTTTTTACGGGGCTTGTTGAAGCGGTTCAGTTATATAACGGATTTCATAAATTCGGGGTTGAAGATTTTATGGGATATACGATTTTTATATCTATCTGTAAGGAATTGGGTCCCGTATTTGCGGCTTTGATGGTTGTAAGCAGGGGTATAAGCGCTTATGCTGCGGAACTCGGAAGTATGAGGGTTACGGAACAGATAGATGCGCTTGACGTAATGGCAGTGGATTCAAAGCAGTATCTGATTGTCCCCAGAATTATAGGAACGATAATATCCCTGCCGCTTTTAATTTTGTTTTTCGATACAGTGGCGAATATAGGGGCGTATTTGATATCGGTGTATGCGCTTGACGTTAACGGATACACCTATATCGAAAATATAAAACAGTACGGAGAAATAAAAGATTTCGGTGAAGGTGTGATTAAAGGACTGGTTTTCGGTTATTTAATCAGTGCTGTAGGAACATATATAGGTTATAATACGAGGGGAGGGGCGAAAGGTGTAGGTATAAGTACGACACGCTCTGTTGTTATAGCTTCTATTTTAATATTCGTGTCCGATTATATCGTATCGGCCTTATATATGATTTTTTAAAAAATCAGTCTTTCATTCTTCTGAGATACGCCGGTATATCAAGCGTGTCACTGTCGAGTTCGATTCCCCCTACAACCTTTTTCGTAAAAGACTGCATTATTTCTTCTTTAATGTCTGTGGAGGGTTTTTTTGATTCTTTGCTTTTTTCAAACCCCGTAGCCACTATTGTTACTTTTATTTCATCCGGTGCAAGGGAATTGTCCGTTGTGGTACCGAAAATTATATCGGCGTCTTCATCTGCTTTTTCATACACAATATTCATACCTTCGTCGATTTCCGCGAGCGGATAGTCGTCATGGAGGGTGAAGTGTACGAGCACACCCATAGCTCCGTCAATGGATATGTTATCAAGCAGAGGAGACTCTATAGCTTTTTTTATTGCGTTGAATGCGGCGTTTTCTCCCTGATCCCTGCCCATACCCATTAAAGCGAGACCCTGATGGGACATAACGGTCCTAAGATCGTTGAAATCAACGTTTATATCGTTTTCTCCGTAACTTATGACCATATTCGAAATACCGCCTACCGCCTGGTATAAAACATCGTCAACCAGGGCGAAAGCTTCTCTTCTTCCAACTTTTCGATCAATTATGGTGAGCAATTTTTCATTTGGTATTACAACAATTGAATTGGCTTCTTCTTTAAGTTCGTTAGTTCCGTTTTCTGCAAGTTTCCTTCTTCTCGGTCCTTCGAAAGGAAAGGGTTTTGTAACGACGCCTATTGTAAGCGCCCCTATCTCTTTTGCCGCTCTTGCGATTACCGGGGCGGCTCCCGTACCGGTTCCCCCTCCCATACCTGCGGAAATAAAGACCAAATCGGCCCCCGTTAACACTTCTTTTATCTCTTCGTATGTCTCTTCGGCCGCCTGCATGCCTATTTCAGGTTTCATACCGGCGCCTAAGCCGTTTGTAAGCCTGGCCCCGAGCTGTATTTTTTTATGGGCTTTGCTTGTTTTTAAAGCCTGTATATCAGTGTTTGCCGCTATTAATTCCACGCCTTTAATGTTTTGGGAGGCTATATAATTTATCATATTATTGCCTCCGCCTCCCACTCCGATAACTTTTATTACCGGTCCGTCGATTGTTTCGTTGATTTTAAATAATTCGTTCATGTTCTCCCCTTAAAATAGATTATGTAACCACGTCAGAAATTTTTTTATCGGATTGACTTTCTGTGGTTTAGGTAATGTTATATTTGCCAATTCTTCTTTTTCGTCTTTTTTGTTTTCTTCGGAATCCTGTAAAAAGACGCTTTCGGATTTAAACTGTTGATTAGAATCTTTTTCATATTTGTTATTAGCTCCGCTTCCGTAGAGCAAAAGGCCTATTACGGTTGCGAATTCCGGAGCCTGAAGGTTTTCAACAAGCCCGTTTATTATTTTGGGTTTTCCTATTCTTACCGGATTGCCGTCGAAAAACTGTGAAGCTATCTCCTTTACGTTGTAAAAGTTCGTAAAACCACCGGTAAGCACTATGCCGGCCCCCAGATTCGATTTTAAGCCGCTTCTTTCTATTTCTTTATTTAGAAGCAGGAAAGTCTCTTCAACCCTCGCACTTATAACCTGAGTTATAGTGCTGAGCGAAGCCTTTTGTTTTTCGTTTTCATTTCCTATTACTGAAATTTCTATCAAATCTTCTTCGTTTTTTATCAAATCCCCGAAGTGGGTTTTTATATATTCCGCCTCCGCAGGCGTGGTATGCAGCGCCATTGAAAGATCACTTGTTATATGGTGGCTCCCGACGGCTAAAAAATCGGTATATCTTAAAGCTTTGTTTAAAAATATGGTTAAATCGGAGGTTGTGGCTCCTATGTCTATTACCGCAACGCCCAATTCTTTTTCATCTTCGTTGAGTACGGCAAGCGCACTCGCATACCCGGCGTTTACTATATTAATAATTTCCACCCCAGCCTGTTTGAAAGTTTTTTTCAAATTTTCCATACCTGATTTTTGGGCTATTATTATATGCAGCGACACTTCGAGCCTGCTTCCGCTCATACCCTGCGGATCTTCTATTTCGCTGAGTTCGTCCACTTTAAAGTCATACGGAATTGCCTGCAGTACCACATAGTCGTTCGGAATGGTGGCATTGTAAAGGGCTGTTTGTATCGCCCTGTTGATCTCTTTTATCGTTACTTCGTTTCCCGGTATGTTTACAATGCCGCTGCTTTTTATACTTTGTGTGTATGTTGATGAAATGGACACCACGGCTTTGTTTATTTCTATTCCGGCTATTCTTTTTGCGTCGCTTAAAGCGTGTTTGATCGATTTTGCCGCTTCGTCGATATTGGTTATGGCACCTTTTTTTATGCCCCTGCTTTTTGCTATTCCCACCCCGCTTATTGAAAGTTCCTCTTCGGTATTGGCTATAATCGCCGTTGTTTTAAAACTTCCAACATCAATAGCTAAAATTGATTTCAATTTTTTTCCTTTTATTTTACATAACTTACGACATTATATTTTGACATTAAATCTTTAATTAAATCGTCAATTAACGCCGCATTTAAAGCCGCATCAGCCATTAAAGCAATCTCTTTTTTGTTTTTTTCATATTTTTCCTTATCCAGCAACTTCTGTTCCAGAATTTGGTATACAACCGCTTTTTGAGGGTTTAAAGCCGGTATTAAAAGATAATTTTTATTTTTTTCAAGACTGAATTCCGTAAACAGAAATTCAGTGGCTTCCGCAGGTTTTAAACCTTTTATTTTATTTGCGTCGTATTTTGTTACAAATCCGGTTTCCGTGCCGTTTAAGTTTTTTAACGCTTCTTTCGCTTTTTGTTCGAGTGTCTGCAGAACTTTTATATTCGTCAAGTCTTTTGTTACTAACGGTTTAGCTTTTTCAAAAGGTAAAGGTTTCGGTTTTATTTCCTCCACAAGTTTGGCGCTGATATATTCGTTTTGCTGTATAAAAGGTTTAAGATAGCCGTTTTGAATCAGCTGTTTCATCTTTTCCTCAGGAATAATTCCGTTTTTGTAAGGTACCGTTATCAGCCGGTAGTTTTCCGCGCCTTCTTTTAGTTTTTTGTAGGCAATTACGGCCGGTTTTTTCGTTATTTTTGCCAAATAGTCTTTTTCCACCCTTTCTTTTGCCTCGTTAAAAGTGAGGATTTCGCCTTTTTCGTTTCTGTAAGAGGTTTTGTTTTCGTTATAAAACCGCTGAAGATCTTTTTGGGTATAGACACCTTTAAATGGTGTTTTAACGATTGCAACTTTGTATAATGTCGGTGATTGGTATTTTTGTCTGTTTTTTTCCCAGAAGGCTTTTATTTCGTTTTCTTTTAGGTTTATTTTTATTTCCGATTTGTCGATAATTTGAATTTTAAGGTTGTCGCTGTTATACAATGCGCTGCCGAACGCGAGTTTAATTGTTTGTGAAGGTGTTATATGAAGGGCTGTTAAAAGTTTTTGAATCAAAAGCTGTTTTTTTAGCTTCGCTTCGAAATCTTTAGCTTTTTGACCCGTTTGAGCAAGATATTTCAGATAGGTTTTTTTATCTTTGAAATATTTTAATATTTGAAGAGCGATTTCCTTTTCAGTGACGTACATTCCTAAATCTTTTGCGTACTGTCTTAATATTCCCTGCTGTACGGCCATGTCGAAAGCCTGTTTTTTAAGTCCCATTTTTTCTGCCGCGGCATCGTCCAAAGTACCGCCGAGCTCCTTGTTTTTCGCTTCGAAAAGGTTGTTGTAAACTTCCTGAACATCCTGTATACTTACTTCGGTGTCTTGTATTTTAGCCACGGTAGAGCTTTTTCTTCCGAACTGGAACTGTCCCCATCCAACAAATCCCGCTCCTATGAAAGCTATTGTCGCTATCCATATAGTGATAACCAGCCATTTTCTGTGTGTCTGCATCCATTCTATCATATTTTTCCTTTGGTATAAAATTTTTCACGTTTTTTGATATTATAATAAAAAAAAACGCCTGAAAAAAGGGATTTTCGATGAAAAACCGGGAAATTATGCAAAAAGATTTAAATTTTAACTGGCACCCCTGTACCCAGATGAAAGATCACGAATTTTTACCGCTTATTCCTATAAAAAAAGCAAAAGGCGTATGGCTTGAAGATTTTGACGGCAACAGGTACATAGACGCCGTAAGCAGCTGGTGGGTAAATATTTTAGGACACTCAAACGAATATATAAACCGGAAAATAAACGAACAGTTAAACACTTTAGAGCATGTTATTTTTGCGGGTTTTACGCACGAGGGGGCGGTGAGGCTGAGTGAAAGGCTGTGCGGATTGACGGGATTTGATAAGGTTTTTTATGCCGATAACGGAAGCAGTGCGGTGGAAGTGGCGATAAAAATGGCTTTTCACTACTGGAAAAACAAAGGTGAAGTAAGGGAACTTTTTTTAAGCCTTAAAAATTCATACCACGGAGAGACGATAGGCGCTTTGAGTGTAGGGGACGTGGGACTTTATAAAGATACTTATAAAGAAATTCTGATTAAAAATACAACTATTCCGATTCCGCAGGATCAAAGTGAAGAAGAAGCTCGAAAAGCATTAAAAGAGGCGGAAGAAATTTTTGAAAAACATCATAAAAACATATCGTCTTTAATAATCGAGCCGCTTGTGCAGTGTGCCGGATATATGAAGATGCACTCCCCTTTGTTTGTAAAGGGGCTAAGAGAGCTGTGCGATAGGTACGGTATTTTAATGATTGCCGACGAGATAGCTGTGGGGTTCGGCAGAACGGGCAGTATGTTCGCGTGTGAACAGGCCGGGATTAAGCCCGATTTTATGTGTCTTAGCAAAGGACTGACAGGAGGTTACCTGCCTTTGAGTGTGGTGCTTACGACCGATAAAATTTATATGGCGTTTTACTGCGATTATGAAGAGCTTAAAGCGTTTTTGCATTCTCATTCATATACCGCAAACCCTCTTGGGATTGCGGCGGCGAATGCCGTTTTGGATCTTTTCGAAAAAGACAATATTCTTGAGAGTAACAAAAGGAAATCGAAATATATTTGGGATAATATACAAAAATTCAAAGATTTGCCTAATGTAAAAGAGATACGCCAAACGGGAATGATAACCGCCGTTGAAATGATTGATTATCCGTGGCAGGAGAGAAAAGGTCTAAAAGTATACGAATACGCCCTTCAAAATGGGGTGCTGTTAAGGCCTCTCGGCAACGTTATCTATTTTATGCCGCCGTATGTAATTAACTACGGTGAAATCGATAAAATGATTGAAGTGGCGTATGAGGGAATAAAAAGAATTGAGAATTGAGAATGGAGAGTTGAGAATGATAAATGTTAAAGAAGCTATAAAAAATTCGCTTTTAAATCCTATAAGACATTTCAGGCTGCGTTATCTGCCCCTTTTGATGATATATTTCGCATACGGGGCAAGCGGTATTAGCGGAGTTGCCGAGACGTTTTGGGTAAAAGAGGAGCTTAAACTCTCAGCCACGGCGCTTGTAAGTTTGGGGGTGTGGCTCAGTATTCCCTGGACCATTAAGATGGTGTTCGGACAGCTTGTGGACAGCGTGCCGATTTTGGGATCGCAAAGAAGGGTGTATGTGTATATAGGGGCTTCCCTCATAGCGCTCGGTACCGTTCTTTTGATAGGGCTTGCCGGGGATTACGGCTGGGCTAAGTTTGCAAGCAAGGAAAACGTGTATATAATATCGGCGCTTCTTAGCGTAATAGGATTTGTGCTTCAGGATGTCGTTGCAGATACGATGAGCACCGAAGTCGTTGACAGAAACCAGCCGGAGGATATAGTACAAGAAGAGCTCGCCTATGTGCAGATATTAGGGCGTCTTGCAATATCTCTTGCCGGTGTTATGGTGGCTGGGCTCAGCGGATGGCTTGCACAGATTTATTCATATGAAACGATTTTTAAAATTTCACTTATTATTCCCGTTATATCCGTTATCGGTGTGACAATCGTCAAGCTCGATGTTGCAAAGCCGAGTCCGATAAACTGTAAGATTTTGTGCGGCGGTCTTGCTTTTGCCGTGTTTGTCGTTTTAATGGGTTACGGACAGTATCAGCACTGGAATAACCGTATACTTGCTTTTGTTTTTAAATATTCCCAGGAGATTGTGTTTTTGGTAAGTTTCAGCGTTATAGTCTATATGCTGAGTCTTTTATTAAAAGATATCGAATCTAAAACAAAAAATTTCATTATTAAAACTGCAATCATTATTTTCGTATACCGCGCTATGCCGAGTGTCGGTCCCGGGCTGCAATGGTGGGAGATAGATATTCTCCATTTCGACAAGGCGTTTTTCGGGACTTTATCGCAAATAGGTGCGGTTCTTTCAATTCTCGGGATGTGGCTTTTCAGCGACTTTATCGCCAAAAAGCCCGTACATTATACGCTTATATGGCTGACGGTTATTACCACAATACTGTTTTTACCGATAATCGGCCTTTATTATAATATACCCCAGAGTCTCGGTATTCATCCGAGAACGGTGGCTATAATTGATACCGCCCTTGAATCGCCTTTCGCACAGCTTAGTATGATTCCCCTTCTTACGTTGATAGCCATATATGCGCCCGAAGGCAAAAGAGCCACATGGTTTGCTCTTATGGCGTCTCTTATGAATTTAGCACTTACGGCTGGGGGGTTATTTACTAAATACCTCAATGAAATATTCGTAGTAAGCCGTAAAGTCGTGGAGAACGGACAAATCGTAATGCCGCAGGATTATTCGAATCTCGGTATATTAATGATAATAGTTACGGTACTGAATGTAACGGTTCCGATTGTTACCATATATTATCTGATGGTTATAAAGAAAAATTAATATTTTTATGTTAAATTATTGACTAAGCAATAAGTTTTAGTTATAATACTAAAAAAGCCTGAGTAAAGGAGAATAAAGTATGGCAATTTTAATGTTGATACTTATGAATATAGCCGTAATGGCTTCGATATATCTTACGATATTTTTAATCGAAGCGTTTTTCGGCATAAGGCTTGATCAGGGTACAATCGGCGGTCTGTTGATTTTGTCATTTGTAGTGGGATTCAGCGGTGCTTTGATTTCGCTGTTTATGTCCAAGTGGCTTGCTAAGATGAGTGCGGGGGTGAGAGTAATCGAAAATCCAAGTAACGAGGCTGAAATATGGCTTGTAAACACGGTGGCAAAGCTTGCAAAGGAGGCGGGCATCGGTATGCCCGAAGTAGGTGTGTTTGACGGGCCGCCTAACGCGTTTGCCACAGGATGGAACAGAAACGACTCCCTTGTGGCGGTTTCGACGAGTCTTTTCGATTTAATGGAGCTTGACGAAATCGAAGGCGTGCTTGCCCATGAAATAAGCCACATCAAGCACGGCGATATGATTACAATGACGTTGTTGCAGGGTGTTTTAAACACATTCGTGTTTTTCATCTCACGCCTTATCGCACAGATTGTGGCACCGAAAGACGAAGAGGGAAACGTAAGCCCTTTTGCATATATGGCGATAAGTTTTGCCCTTGAGATGTTGCTGAGCATATTTGCGACTATGCTTGCAATGTGGTTTAGCAGATACAGGGAATATAAAGCTGATGCGGGCGCCGTAAAACTTGACGGACCGAGGGGGATATATTACGCCCTTGCGAAACTCGGCCAGATCCCAAAAGAGCAGGTTGCTCTTCCGAGTGACATGAAAGCATTTGGTATAGTTGGCCTTTTGGATCTTTTCAGCTCACATCCGCCGGTTGAAAAAAGACTTGAAAACATTAAAAAAGTTGCAAGAGAGATGGGATACAACGTTTAATGGGACATTATTTAATGGAAAATGGAAAATTATTTAACGGATTTAAAGAAATAATATTAAAAGCCGGGAAGATTTTCAAAGAGGGGTTTTATTCCCCCAAAGAAATCACCCTTAAAGGTAAAAAAGATTTAGTTACGGAATACGATGTAAAAATCGAGGAGTTTTTAAAAGAAGAGTTTAAAAAATTTGATTATTCGATTATTGCCGAAGAGTCGGTAAAAGATGAATTTGAGAATTCCATTATAATCGATCCTATTGACGGAACTACTAATTTCGCCCATCAGATACCTCACTGCGCTATAAGCGTAGGCGTGTATGAAAACAAAAAACCTAAATTCGCTTTTGTTTACAATCCGGTGCTTGGGGAATTTTATACTGCGGTTGCAGGTGAGGGCGCGTATAAAAACGGAAAGAAGATTAATGTCAGCGGGAATGATTATTTTCAAAGAGCTCTGATAGCTACAGGTTTCCCGTATTCGAGTGCGGATAATACCGATGATCTTAATCTGGTAATAAAGAGACTCCATAAAATACTGCCGAGATGTCAGGATATAAGAAGGCTCGGAAGTGCGGCGCTGGATCTTTGCTATGTGGCGGAAGGAAAATACGAAGGGTTTTATGAGATTAATCTTAAACCTTGGGACGTAAGTGCCGGGATTTTAATTGTAAAAGAAGCCGGAGGCGAAATATCAAACGACAGGGGCGAAGAGTTTGATATGTTTAGCGACCAATGCATAGTCGCATCCAATTCGTTTATTCACAGTGAGCTTGTAAGTCTTCTCAATTCTGATAAATAACGTCTATATCTTTTGGAAAATTCGGTTTGAAAACCGAACTTTCTATTTTTTTACCGCTTTGATTTGAAAATGTTATTATAACTTTGTTGCCTACATCATCGGTATACCATGCTTTTTGGAGTGTGTTGCCGTAAATGAAATATATTTTTTTACTGTCTATTTCCGCTTCGTATTCGTTGTTTTTTAATTTATTTGCTTTTTTTAGCGCTTTAAACAGATTAAATTCGGGTTTTTTGGAAATCGTCACCTGTAACAGATCCGGTTCGTACACATATACTTTGTCGTTAATCCATATATATTTTTCATCGGGATAGGTATACTTCCAAAGTACGTTTTTGGAATCGGTGTATATTTTACCTTTGTATGTAAGCACTTTTCCGTCGGAATATATTTTTTGAATAAAATCGGCGGAAAAATATTTCGGTAAATTCAAGGCAAAAAGGTTAAATATTAATAACAAGTTAAATATAATGATTCTCAATTCCCAATTCTCCATTCTCAATTCATTTTATGTTATTATAACAAAAAACTTTATAAAGGCTTTTTTAATGGTAAAACAGGTTTTCAGGAAAATTTTCGGTACGAAAAACGACAGGGAGCTAAAGAAATATTTTGCGAGAGTAAAAGATATAAATGCTCTTGAAGAAAAATATTCCAAAATGAGTGATGAAGAAATACAAAAAGAGTTTAATAAAATAAAAAATCAGGTTTTAGAAGAGATAAAAAACGGGGCGGATGAGCAGGAAACGCTAAATAAATATTTAAACGACGTGTTCGCTATGGTAAGGGAAGCCGGAAAACGGGTTCTCGGTATGAGACATTTTGACGTACAGCTTGTCGGGGGTATGGTGCTGCATGAAGGTAAAATCGCCGAAATGAAAACGGGTGAGGGTAAAACCCTTGTGGCGACACTGCCGGTGGTTTTAAATGCTATACTCGGTAAAGGCGTGCATGTTGTAACCGTTAACGACTACCTCGCACAGCGTGACGCCAATGACATGGGAAAACTTTACGAATTTTTCGGATTTTCAACCGGATGCGTTGTGGGAGGTATGGAAGATTACGAAAGAAAAGAGGCTTATGCCAAAGATATCACATACGGTACCAACACGGAATTCGGTTTTGATTACCTTAGGGACAATATGGTTTTCGATATAAACGACAAAGTTCAAAGAGGGCATTATTATGCGATTGTGGACGAAGTGGATTCCATTTTAATCGATGAGGCAAGAACACCTCTTATTATATCAGGCCCCGCTAATAAGAGGGTTGAGGATTATGTAAGGGCTGACGAAGTCGCCAAAAAACTTGTAAAAGACAAACACTTCAGCGTTGATGAAAAAGACAAAGTCGTGCTTTTAACGGAGGAGGGTATTAAAGAAGCCGAAAAACTCTTTGAAGTAGATAACCTTTATACCCCGGAAAACGCTATTTTGGCCCATCATCTCGATCAGGCTCTTAAGGCAAACTATCTTTTCCAGGAAGGCAAGGACTATATCGTAAGAAAAGGCGAAGTTTTAATCGTTGACGAGTTTACGGGAAGAATCGCCGAAGGCAGAAGATTCAGCGAAGGCCTTCACCAGGCGCTTGAAGCAAAAGAGGGCGTAGAAATCCAGGAAGAATCCCAGACTTTTGCGGAAACGACATACCAGAATTATTTCAGGCTTTATAAAAAACTTGCGGGTATGACGGGTACCGCACAGACCGAAGCGACTGAATTTATTGAAATATACGGACTCGAAGTTATTTCCATTCCTACGAACAAACCTGTGATAAGAAAAGACAAAAACGATCTCGTATATAAAACCGAAGAGGAAAAATTCGAAGCCGTCGTTAAAAAAATAAAAGAACTTCACAAAAAAGGGCAGCCCGTTTTAGTCGGGACCACAAGTGTGGAAAAAAGTGAATATTTAAGTCATTTATTAAAAAAAGAAAAAATCCCTCACACCGTTTTAAATGCAAAAAACCATGAAAAAGAAGCGCAGATAATCGCCGAAGCCGGAAAAAGAGGCGCCGTAACCGTTGCTACGAATATGGCCGGTAGGGGTGTTGATATTAAAATAGACGATGAAGTAAGAGAACTCGGAGGACTTTATATCATAGGTACCGAAAGACACGAAAGCAGAAGGATAGACAATCAGCTAAGGGGTAGATCCGGACGTCAGGGAGATCCTGGGGAAAGCCAGTTTTATTTATCGCTTGAAGACGATTTGCTCAGGATTTTCGGAAGCGACAGAATCAAAAACATCATGGACAGGCTCGGAATAGAAAGAGGTGAACATATCGATAGTAAAATTGTAAGCCGTGCGATAGAAAACGCACAGAAAAAAGTCGAAACCATGCATTTTGAGGCAAGAAAACATATCTTAAAATATGACGACGTCGCAAATGAGCAGAGAAAAGTGATATATGCGTTCCGTGACCAGCTTTTAGATCCTGATTTCGATATCGAATCTAAAATAAATGAAATAAGAGAGGAATTTGCGGAGTATATTTTAAGCGAGGCGGATATATTCCCTCACTCTCTCGAAGAAGACTTTGACCTTGAAAATCTTATACAACACCTTAAAGAATACACGGGTGTGGAATTTACGAAAGAAGAACTGAGCGGTAAGGATTACGAAGCCCTTAAAGAATACCTGATTAAAAAGCTTAAAGACGAGTATGAGAAAAAATTCGCCGAAGCGTCGCCTGAAGATAAAAACAGAATCCAAAGACAGGTTATGCTTCAGGTGCTTGACGAAAGCTGGAGAGATCATCTTTATATGATGGATATTTTAAAAACGGGTATAGGGCTAAGAGGTTACAATCAAAAAGATCCGCTTGTTGAATATAAAAAAGAAAGCTTTAACCTCTTCCAGGAACTTATTCAGAGAATAAAAGTGGAAAGTATGAAAATACTCCACAACCTGCAGATAGAATACCAGCAGCCTGAAATTGATCCGGACATTGCCGAATTTATGAACGCCATTAAAGGTAAAAACATAGATGAAATATTAAAAAACATCCCCGAAATTCCCGAAGAAATAGAGCAGGGAGATATGGACGAGATTATGAAACAGCTCGAAGCTCAGACTGAAGCGCTCAAAGCCGAATTCGAAGCAAAACAACAGAAAAAAAGAGTAAAAAGAAACGACCCGTGCCCTTGTGGCAGCGGTAAAAAATATAAAGACTGCTGCGGGAAAAGCCCTAAATTTTAGAGAATAATAATGTTTATTTGCAATGAAAAAGACAAAACTCTAAATCAGCGTTTTAAAGAGGTTTTGCCTTCAACCTCTCAAATAGATATGCTGGTGGGTTTTTTTTATTTTTC